>JAYVSP010000770.1:0-3209 GCA_043775215.1 Planctomyces sp.
AGAATGGTATCACCGCATGGCGGCCATCGAAGAAGCGGCTGACTGCCCGATCTCCGCCGGTCTGCCGATCTTTTATCCGCCGTCGATCACCGGCTGGACACCGCCCGAAAAGCCCAAACGGACTCGCAAGCCGAAGACTCGGACCACAGCGGCGAAGCCCAAACCCGCACGCAAACGCCGCGTGACGACCGCGAAGCCATAACCGACCCCTTGCATTCGTCCCGGCCTCAACGACGAACCGGCTTTCGTCGGGCCGTCATCGTCCAAGAGCGACGGCTGGAATTGCTCGCGGTGAAGAATTCTCAAGGGAAGTCGCGCAGTGTCGAGCATCGTGAATTCGATAAGCGGCTTGCGGCAGGTGACGATTTTCCCTCTCGGACCATGCTCAATAAGACCAGACCAGACCAGACCCCTTTTTGCCTTCCGGGATTGGGCGTGATGGGTGAGAACGACATGCCGTTTACTGACTCGGGGCGTGCAAGCCGTCAGTTCGATGAATCAGCGTGTGCCATTCCGACCTTGTTCTCCACAACGTCGAGAGAGGGAGTTGTCATTGACAGTCGTTTCCTTGAATGCCATAAGGCCACGCATGTCGAAATCGGGCACAAAAATCTTTTTGAAAGACGCCGCTTCCGGTGAACTGCGTGAAGCGGAGTTGTTCGACGGCATTCAAAAACGCCATTTGACGGACGTCGAAGAAATCTGGCAGCCGGCCCTGACACTGCTTGAGCGTTGGTCCAATCGCGGACACCGACAAGAAAGCGCGCATTGGAATTGGCGACTGAAAATGCGACGAGTTCGCCGTAACAGGAGACAGCAGTCGTTTGCAATCGTGTCTCGTGATGTGACACAAGGACTGATGATCGTCGATATCTCACGAGCCTCTCGGTTGGATCCCGGCCAAGGACTGGTCTACGTCGATTATCTGGAGGTCGCGCCATGGAATCGGCATGGCTGGCAACCACATCGACTGTTTGAATCCGTTGGTTCCGTCCTGTTGGGTGTTGCGATTGATCACAGTTTTGAGAAGGGATTTGCGGGACGAATCGGGTTACACTCTCTGCCGCAGGCGGACAACTTCTATCGTTACCATCGGATGACCGACTTGGGGTTGGACGCTGACTACGAAAATCTTCGTTACTTTGAATTGAGTGCGGCAACGGCCAGCAGCGCACGACTGGGAGTTCCCCGAAATGAAATTTGAACGACCCAAAGAGTGGTATTTCGAGATGGCCGCCATTGAAGAAGCGTGTGGCTGCGACGTTTCCGCAGGCAAACCCATTTTTTATCCGCCGTCGATCACCGGCTGGACTCCCCCCGAAAAGCCCAAGCGGACTCGCAAGCCGAAGACTCGAACCACAGCGGCAAAGCCCAAACCCGCTCGCAAACGCCGCGCGACGACCGCGAAGCCATAACCGAACCGGGGATCCGTTCCGGCCTCAACGACGAACCGGCTTTCGTCGGGCCTTCATCGTCCAAACAGCGCCGGCTGGAATTGCTTGCGGCGAAGAATTCTCAAGGGACGTCGCGCAGACGTTTCAAGGCTATGTGAAGGGCGCCTACCGGATGGCGGACGGAACGCAATCGTTGGATGAGAGTGCCGCTTATGTGGTCGTATGCGACGAATCACAGATCGACGAGCTGGAGCAGTTGTTGCGGGACTTCAAGAGTACGACATCGCAAGAGTCGATCTATCTGGAAATCCAACGTGACGTCGAGATCCGCTTCGTGTGATCGAGGAGACTGACAATGAAGAACCAGCAGTCCATTGAGTTGCAAATTCGGGAGGCGCTCGCGTCCGAACGGGACGCGATTTCGCTGAGCAATCAACTCTTCAGCCCCGGCGGCTTGTTCAGCCAACTGGCCAACACCGAGTCCGAACGGCGTCGCCTCGTGGAAACGCCCTTGTTCAAGGAAGCGCAACGACGGGTTTCCGAGCTCCAGCGTGAAGAAGCGCGAGCGTTCGCTCGAACCGTCGAGCGGTTTGAGGCGGGACAAAGTGGTCGGCAATCGCTCCACCGATTGGAACGCGTGTGATCCCTTGCATTCGTCCCGGCCCCTCCAAGCAGCGGCGGCTGGAATTGCTCGCGGCGAAGAATTCTCAAGGGAAGTCGCGCAGTGTCGAGTGTCTTGAATTCGACAAGCTGCTGGCGGAAGGTGACGACATCCTGCTTCGCCGAGTCACCGTTTGCCCTGAGGTTGGGAACGAGTATTTCCATTCCCCGGTCAATCAACGGTTCCTGACACCTTTTCTTCTCTTTTCTTCTCCTGACCTCTCAATGACGAACCGGCTTTCGGCGGGCTTTCATCGTCCAAGCAGCGCGGCTGGAATTGTTCACGGTGAAGAATTCTCAAGGGACGTCGCGCAGAGTCGCATGTTCATGAGCAACTCTCAGTGTCGCGATGCCGCTGAGGCCGCTAAATTCACAGCGATCTCGATTCAACGCGGAAAAAGGTTGGTCGATGGCACATCAAGGGGACACTTCATGGCTGTTGGTGATCTGGAGCGCATTCGCAACGCGATCCTCGACGGTCGATACACATTGACCGAACACGCCTACGACGAAATGGACGAAGATCATCTGGATGTGTTGGATGTCGAATCCGCGATTCTCACCGGCGAGATCGACAAAGTCTTAACCCTCGATCCGCGTGGGACGCGCTTCGTGGTTATTGGCACTGCCACAGACGAAGCGACGCCGGTCGCCGTGGTGGTTCGTTTTCTGGAGCAGGACCGGCTCTTGATCATCACCGTTTATGAAATTTAATGGGGTGTCTGACATGTATGATTTCACTTGCGAGCACTGTGGCGGCACTGTCCGTGAGCGGCGAGTCGATCGGGAAGCGCTGCGGCACAAGGGAAACTTTGTCATTCTGGAAGATGTGCCGATCGGTGTTTGTGACGTGTGTGGCGCACGCTATTTCGACGCCTCGATCCTCCGCCGCGTCGCCGCGATCGGCCGGGGCACGATCCCCACGCGGCGAACGCTCGAAGTTCCTGTCGATCAATACGCGCCGGCCTGAGACCGTCGCCCAGCGTCACGAAGCCGCGAGAGTTCGCTCGAACTGTCGAGCGGTTTGAGGCGGGACGAAGAGGTCGGCAATTGCTTCACCAATTGGAACGCGTGTGACGGATCCGGCCTCAACGACGAACCGGATTTCGTCGGGCTTTCTTCGTCCAAACAGCGGCGTTTGGAATTGCTCGTGGT
>JAYVSP010000771.1:0-3916 GCA_043775215.1 Planctomyces sp.
AGGAAAGGGTACGACGAATTGAAGGAGACGACGAATTGGACAGCCTGAGTTAGGAAGCCTCGCGCTTCGAGTCTGTCGTCAGAAATCGTTCACAGTTTCGCCGGCGGCCATTGTGCCTAGCGCGCCCCAGATGCCGTAGCTGCTGTGGCCATCGGACTTCGGTTCCTTCGCAGAGGTCTTGCCGACGTCGATGTTCTCGTTGATGAAGCGGACCCAGCCGTCCATCAGCAGCACGTGAACGCCGCCGGTGTGGCGACTGCTGGCCGTGAACCAACCGCCGACCGACTTGCCGCTCGACGGTGCCGATGCCGCGCAGGACGGACCGTTGGGCGGCAGCGCCGTCGTGAACACCGAATAGAACGGATGCCCGCTGGCCCAGCGCTCGCTCATCAATTCGTTGAGCACATTCGTCGTCGTGAGATACCGCCCGTTCGATGCCGTCGCCAGACAATCGGCTGGACTGGTGGCCGGTACTTCCGCGACTCGTCCCAAGATGTCGCGCTGGTCTTTCGGATTACCGAGATCACGCTCGGCCATCCCAATCGTGTTGCTGGTGCCATCGAGTATGTCTCGAATCTTCGTGCAATGCCGCCAGGCAAACGGGCCGCGCGTCGCCATCTGATTCGGGAAGTCCTCGACTCCGCCGCCAAAGTCGAGCTGATCGCCGACGTTGAAGACGTAGCTCGCATGCGGTTGCCCAGCGACCATTTTGGGAACCGTTGAGGAAGGACACAGGAAAACCTCAATCTCGCCGGGGATCGGAGTTGCCAGTGTCAGGTTCAGCGGATCGCCACCTTGCCCTGGTGCTGTCGCGATCAAGATCCAGAGAGGGTCTTGTTCCAAGAACGGCAACAGCATGGCTCGCCCCGAAAGTCGCTCGCCGTTTTCGGCGGTGCCGCCGGCATACGGCGGAAAACAACCGAACGTGTCGTGATAGTTGTGCAACGCTAAGCCCCACTGCTTGAGATTGTTTTTGCACTGACTGCGCTGCGATGCCCTGCCATGTCCGTTTCCTCTCGGCTGCAATACCCAGACTCCCAGCCCAAGAATCAAAGCACTGACCACTCCCACAACGCACAGCACATCCAACCAAGTGAAACCAGTTCGACAAGACTTTTGCGGACGAAGAATGACGTGACGCATGACAGATCCTCCGAAAAAAGAACGGCTCGAACGAGCCAAACAGAAAGGAAAAACAACTAGCCCTCAAACCAGCGAACTTTGGAGTGCGGGAATTCATTCCCGCTTTCTTTGCCTTCGCGGCGAAATCTGGCAGACAACTTTCAGGTGACGAAAACAAACCACAGAGACAAGGAAAGCGGCGATGAATCGCCGCACTCCAAAGGCGAACTCGCTTGTTTGAGGGTTAGTGTGCGGCCATCGCTCACCGAACCGAACCTTCGTCTTGAAAGGATTCAATCATGTCAACTTGGCTGTGCGGATTAGGCACTGCGGTTCCGGAGCATTCGATTTCACAAGCCGACGCGGCGGAGTTGGTGCTGCCGTTCAATGCAGCAACCGCCGACCAGGCGCGCGTGCTGCGCGAGTTGTATCGTCGCGCGGGTGTCCGCTGCCGACACAGCGTCGTGCTGCAAGATTCGGGACCAGAATTGGCCGCGAGTTCGCGCCAATCGACTTATCAGCCGCCCAGCGAACAGCAGCCGTTCGGCCCGACGACTGCCGAGCGGATGCGGTTGTACGAACAATACGCCGGCACGCTGGCTGCGCTGGCGACTCGGCGCGCGCTGCTCGATGCACAACTCGATGCGGCCGAGATGACGCATCTCGTCACCGTGTCTTGCAGCGGTTTTCAGGCTCCCGGCTGGGACATCGACTTGCTGTCCGCCGTCGGCCTTTCGGCGAGCGTCGCGCGGACACACATTGGCTTCATGGGTTGTCACGGAGCCTTGAACGGCTTGCGAGTGGCCGATGCGTTCGTGCGCTCCGATCCGCACGCCTGCGTGTTGCTGTGCTGCGTCGAATTGTGCAGCCTGCATCATCAATATGGCTGGTCGCCGGATCGAGTGGTCTCGAATGCGCTGTTCGCCGACGGCGCAGCGTCGGCGGTTCTGACGCAGCGTGGGACGGCCGAGGATGTCCGCTCGCGCAAAATAAAATTGCTGGCGTCCGGTTCGGTCGTGTTGCCCGACACGCTGAGCGACATGAGTTGGCGAATTGGCGATCATGGATTCGAGATGACGTTGTCGGCTCGCGTCCCCGACTTGATCCGTCAGCACCTGCGTCCGTGGTTGCAGGAGTGGCTGGTTTCACTCGGCCGGCGATTTGAGGACGTCGCCCACTGGGCGTTTCATCCGGGCGGTCCGCGGATCTTGTCGGCGGCCGGCGCGGCGCTCGGCCTGCAGCGCGAGCAATGGGCCGTCAGCGAAGCGATCTTGGCGGAGTACGGCAACATGTCGTCGCCGACGATTCTGTTCATTCTCGATCGCCTGAGCCGCGCACCGTCAGCCGGGTTGTGTGTCGCGCTGGCATTCGGGCCTGGGCTGACGATCGAAGCCACGCTGCTCGAAATCACGCTGCCGACTTAGCGGCGATCGCACGACAGCCACTTCCGAATTCCGTCTCACCGGCTTAGAGTGCTGCCGACCTATTCGGGCACAGCCTGGTTCGCGCGGACCAACGTTGGTGGCCTTCACGACCTTTTTAGCTCCAACCCACGACGATCCTATGGCAGACGATGCCTTCAAGAAAAAGTATGCCGCCGAGTCCTTCAAAAAAGGGACCGAGGCGATGTCGAAGCAGAACTGGGACTACGCCATCGACATGACCGGCCAAGCGGTCAAGCTGGACCCCGGCAACTTATTGTTCCGCCAGACGCTGCGCGGCTGCGAGCGACGCAAATATCCCAAAGGCACCGGCGCGAAGATGGCCGGCATGCGACTGATGGGCGTCAAAGGCTCGATCAAGAAGGCGCGGCTCACCAGGAACTGGACGCAGCTTGACCAATCGGCCGAAGAGGGGCTGACACTTGTGCCGTGGGACGCGGAACTCAACGCGGATGCGGGTGAGGCGACTTCGAATCTGGGCTTCACCGATGTCGCCGTCCAACTCTATCGCTGGGCGGTCGACTCCGACCCGAACAACAAAGTGCTACTCAAATCGCTGGGATTGCTCCTCGAACAAAAGGGGGAGTTCGTCGAATCGATCAAGTATTGGGAGCGAGTCTTCAAGCTCGATCCGCTGGACATGGAAGCCCGCTCGAAGATCACGCAGCTCAACGCCAGCTCGGTAATTCGCGACGGTGACTTCGAGGACGAACACGGCAAGAAGACCGAGCGGTCGATCGAGGACATCCGCAAGGCGATCGGCAAGCATGCCTCGGGGTCGGCCGCCGCCGACGGGCCGGGACAGTCCGAAGAGGCCGACCTGCAACGCGTCGTGCGCAAAGACCCGGATAACAAGGACGGCTTTCTGAAGCTCGCCGATTACTACCGCCGCGACGGCAAGCTAGAAGACGCCGGCGCGATGTATCAGAAGGCGCTGGAACTTTCTGGCGGCGATCCCAACATCCGCGAACAGCATGAAGACGTCCAACTCGATTTGATGCGGAAGAATATCGAACTGGTCAAAGCCAACGCCGCAAAGACACCGGATGACAAAGAAGCGGAAGCCACCGTCAAGGCTCAAGAAAATGAGCTGTTGAAACGCGAAGTCGAAACGTATCGCGTCCGCGTCGAGCGGCACCCGAATGACCTCCGGCTGAAGTTCGCGCTCGGCGAGCGGTTCTACAAACTCAAGATGTATTCGCCGGCCATCCCGCTCCTCCAATCCGCGATCCAGGACATTCGCATGGAAGGCCAATCGTTGTTGCTGTTGGCGAAATGCTTCATCCAGGAAAAGAAGGGGATGCTGGCTCGCAAGCAGTTGGAGAAAGCGGTTCCGAAGCTCAACGCGATCG
>JAYVSP010000772.1:0-4481 GCA_043775215.1 Planctomyces sp.
GATGCGAAAGCTGCTCACCGTGCTGAATACGCTCATCAAAACCGACCAACTGTGGATCGAACCCACGGCCAACCAGGAGCCTGCCAGCACCTAACGAGACACCCCGGCCGTTGTGACGACCGGAGCCCCATCGGGTTCGTTCACCCGCCCTGACTTGGTGATCCCTTGCCAGGTTGCTCGCCAGCAGAGCCCGGCTGCGTCTCACCAAGCGTCGAGAGTTTAACCGTGTCCCGGTCAACATTCATTGGCCCTGCCAGACCTTGGAAAACGCACCTCGGAGCGCTCCAACAAAGTTCGAAACGCCACACCCCTTCCCCTCAAATAAGGAATTCAAAAATGTTTTTTGAATCAGCTCTGGACCATTTTTAAGACCGTCGCTGACCCCTTTCCCGCGCCCCGCGCCATGGGCGCACGCGGCCCGCGTGCGGCGTGCTCTTGTTTCGGGTGCTCAACGAGGAGAACTGATTCCATGCGACTGATACGCTCGGCTGTGTTTTCGATGCTCGTCATTGTGGTGGCGATCGCGACTTGCGATTCCGCCACCGCTCAGGTGCTCGACAAACAGAAGCAACTTGATGCGCAGACCTTCTGGGATAATCGAGATTGGGATTGGTATGCCGAAAACATTCCCTTCTTTGAATGCCCCGATGCCGACATCACAACGACGTATTACTACCGCTGGGAGTTGCTGACGAAGCATCTGACGTATGGTTCTCCCAACAGCGGGTATTCGTTCACTGAGTTTATTGATCGGCCATTTTGGTCGGGGGCTTACGGAGCGATCAGTTGTCCGGCGGGACATCAGCTTTATGAAGCTCGCTGGCTGCGGTCGCCGAGGATCGCGAACGATTACACGCAGTACTGGTTTCGCACGCCGGGGGCTCAGCCGAGAAACTATTCGACGTGGCTGGCAGATTCGGCGTGGGCCGTGAACCAAGTGCATCGCGACGACGCGTTCGTGATCGACCTGCTGCCGGACCTCGTCAAGAACTACGAAGGCTGGGAACAGCGGCACTTCGTCTCCGAGGTCGGACTGTTCTGGCAGACCGGTCACGACGACGGCATGGAATTCAACATCAACAGCCGCCAGACCAAGGACATCCTGCGCGGTGCTCCAAGCTATCGCCCGTCCTTCAACGCCTACATGTGGGCCGACGCGGTGGCGATCGCAAGGGTCGCGCAGCTCGCAGGCAAAGCCGACATCGCCCAGCGGTTTGAAGAGAAGGCTGCGTCGCTGAAGGCGAAAATGATCGAACTGCTCTGGGACAACAAACGCCAATTCTTCTTTCCCGTTTTGAAGAACGACGAAGAACGCGACGGCCACAAGCTCAAGGCGTTGACCAAGACCTACGAATCGGGCCAATTCGCGGGCGACTCGCATGGTCGCGAGTTGATCGGCTATGTGCCGTGGCAATTCAACCTGCTCGATCGCGACAAGGGCTTCGAGTCCGCCTGGTCCAAGCTGATGGACCGCGACGGTTTCTATGCCGACTTCGGCCCCTCGACGGTCGAACGAAACGATCCGATGTTTCTGCTCAAGAACTCGTGCTGCTGGTGGAGCGGTCAATCGTGGCCGTATGCCACGACGCAGACGCTCAAGGCGTTGTCGAATGTGTTGCAACGAGACGGCGCGAACGTCACTCCCGCCGACTACGTCAAACTGCTGCAAATCTATGCCCGCTCGCATCGCAAGAACGGCCAGCCGTATCTCGCCGAAGCGCTGCATCCCGACACCGGCTCGTTCGAGGGCCACGACGGCTACAACCATTCCGAACACTACTTTCATTCGGGCTTCTGCGATCTGGTCATTACGGGCCTCGTCGGCTTGATTCCGCGCGACGATGACACGCTGGAGATCAATCCGCTCGCACCGGCCGATTGGGATTACTTCGCACTGGATGACGTCCCGTATCGCGGTCATCGCGTCAGCGTCGTGTGGGACAAGACCGGCGAGCGATACAAACTTGGCGCGGGGCTGCATGTGCTGGTCGATGGCAAGGTGGCGGGATCGTCCGTGAAGCTGGCTCGGATTGCGATCAAGCACGGAGCCGCTCGCCCGACTGTTCGCGTCACAGCGGTCCGCGATCCCCACGTCGTGCCGACGAACTTCGTCGTCAACAACGATGGCACGTACTTTCCGCGACTGACGGCGTCCTACACCTCGCCCAAGACATCGGTCAGCAAGTTGAACGACGGCAACTTCTGGTACGTCCCGCATCCGCCAAATCGCTGGACCTGCGAAGGTTCACCGAATGAACGCGATTCGGTCGTCATCGACTTCGGAGTGAAACGGACGATCCACACGGTCAAGCTGTATCCGCTCGACGACAGCGGTGAGAAAGACTCGGCCGTCCGTGCTCCACACCGGATTGAATTGGAAGCATGGCTCGACAACGAGTGGCGCTCGATCAAGGCCACGGGTGATGTACTCAACAATCCGCCAGGCCACCGAGCCAACGTCGTGAAGTTCGATCCGATCGAAGTCGCGAAGCTGCGAGTCGCGCTGCATCATCGTCCCGACGGCAAGTCCGGCCTCACCGAGATCGAAGCCTGGGGCGACGCGACCTTGCCGCTAGAAGTGGCTCCGCCACCGGCCGGCAATCTGGCCTACAACCCGCAACCAGACGGTTTTCCCAAGGCAGCGGCCTCGTTCTCGGACCGCTTCGGAGGCAAACCGGCCAGCGCGATCGACGGCAAGACGGTCTTCCTCCCCACGCCAATGAATCGCTGGACGAGCTACGAATCGAAGTCGGAGACCGATTGGCTGGAGATCGACTTCGGCCGCGAGGTGGAATTCCGTCTAGTCGAACTGGCCATCTACGACGACCGCGGCGGCGTGCAGCCACCGACTTCGTATGTCATCCAACATTGGACCGGCACCGAGTGGCGTGATGTCGCCAACGCCAAGAAATCCCCCGAACAGCCGCTCGGCAACCAATGGAACGAAGCTCGCTTTGATCCGGTGAAGTCCTCGAAAGCCCGCATCGTCTTCACCCATCGCGGTAAGTCGCGCAGCGGCGTGTCGGAAGTGTTGATCTGGAATGATTGATCCGGGGGGAGAAAAGGCGAAGATAACTGCGACAGTTCCGCTGACTCAGGAACCCTTAACAACCCAGCCACCAATTTCAGCCGCCCCGCGCCGCCATTTTCAACCGCCGTCAACAAACGCGTCAGCCCCGGATGAGTCCGCTCATCCGGGGCACTTTGAACATCTCTGCAATGCCTCCGAAAACCTTCTTCAAAAACCTCGGACAGTTCCTTGTGGCCACTCAAGACCCAGTCGAACCTCTGCCCTTTCAAAGTCTGGAAAATCACATGCCCCGAACCTCGCTGTTGATTTTTCTGGCGCTCGCCTCGTTGTGGGCTAGTTCGTTGGCGATCGCGCATCCCGGTCATTCGCACCGCAAGTCGTCGCAGTCGTCAGGCCCAGCGGCGTCTGCGCCATCTGATGACGCCGACGTAGCCACGGTCGCCAGACCGTGGGCCGTTGAGGCACCGGAGACGGCACCGGAGACGGCACCGGAGACCCACGCTCTGGCGAGCGTGGCGACGTTACTGGCGCAACTGGACGCGAAGACGAAAGGTGCGAATGTGGGACGCACGCAAGCTCCGGAGATGGCCCAGGCGTTCGATCCGTTTGTGAGACTCAAGGCGATCAACACGCGCTGGGACAATCGCTACTTCTATGTCGAATCGACTGGCGTTCCCGCTCATCAGATGATGGTCGGCATCACCGCGTGGCAGCAGCAGGTGCCGTTGCCTCAGAAGTATGTCGGGGACAACGCTTGGCAGATCCCGCTGCATCCGGTGCCGGCGAAGACTCCGGCAACGACGAAGAATGCCTTCCTGCGCGGAGCGATCGCGCTGGCGGTCAACGGTGTGCCGATCTTCAATCCGCTCAATAATCGGGGCGAGGACTCGTATCTCATCGGCGAGCTCGACGAATTCGGTGGGCACTGCGGTCGAGCCGACGATTACCACTATCACATCGCTCCGGTCCATCTGGAGAAGACTGTCGGCAAAGGTCAGCCGATCGCCTACGCGCTCGACGGTTATCCGATCTACGGCTACGAAGAGCCGGACGGATCGCCGGTAAAGAATCTCGATGCGCTCAACGGCCACAAGGACGCGAACGGCAACTACCACTATCACGCCAGCAAAAAATATCCGTATCTCAATGGCGGCTTCCACGGCGAAGTGACCGAGCGCGGCGGCCAAGTTGATCCGCAGCCGCGAGCCGAACCGATTCGTCCCGATCTGCGTCCAATGCGAGATGCGAAGATCACCGACTTCAAAGAGACGAAGCCCGGCAGATATGTGCTGACCTACGACGTGCGCGGAAAGAAGGGTTCGGTCAGCTACCTGTTGAACGAAGACGGTTCCGTGAAGTTCTCGTTCCTCGACAGTGACGGCCGATCGACGACCGAAACGTACTCACCGCGCCGTCGCGGTCCCGATGACCGACGACCTCCGCCACCACC
>JAYVSP010000773.1:0-3287 GCA_043775215.1 Planctomyces sp.
GTCTTTTTCATGCCGCGTCGCAGACTGTCTATGGTTCTTGGCTATTCGGCGGCATGAAAAAGACTCCCGACCCCGTCACGGCCCTGCGGTTGGCGATCGACACGAATCACGCACAGTCATTTAGTGTAGCCCGCTCTCGTCGAGAGCGGGAACACATCAACGTCAAACGCAGCGGTCATCGCCTAAATACGTGAGCCGAAAGTGGCAACCGCCGACTATCCCACCTTCTGCATGGCAGGCGGATCGTGCTTGGGCACGATCGCTCCGGCTGTTGCCGGAATCAGCGGCAGCTTGAGCGTGAATTGTGTGCCGGCTCCGACCGTACTCTCGACACGAATGCGGCCGCGGTGAGCTTCGATCACTTCGCGGCATAACGCCAAGCCGAGTCCGCTGCCCCCCTGCCCGTTCTCATCCGATTGTTTGGTCGAGTAGAAAGGATCAAAGATCTTTTTCAACTGCTCCGCCGCAATGCCGCAACCGCTGTCGCGAACTCCGATCTCGGCAAAACCCGACTCGCGATTCGTGCGGACGGAAACCAGCAATCGCCCGCCGCTGGGCATTGCTTGCCTCGCATTGATGATCAAATTCAGCAGCACTTGTTGAATTTGACCGGCGTTGACTTCGGCCTGCGGGTGCTCCGTGAAGTCGGTCTCCAAGCGGACGCGGTGAATCTGCATGTCTTTCTCGACCAATACCAGAACTTCTTCCGTCAGTTGCACCAAGTCCTGCGGCTCGCGCCGGTCTCCTTTTCCGCGAGCGTACGAGAGCATGCCGGTCGTGATTTTGGCAGCGCGCTGCCCGGCCGCCAGGATTTTGTCGAACGATTTGTCTCGTGACGCGACATCCTTGTGACGCAACCCCATCTTCGCGTAGTTGATGACCGTCGTCAGGATGTTGTTGAACTCATGTGTCACCGACGCCGCGAGAGCACCCACTGTGCTTAATCTTTGCGACTGCATGAGCTGCTGCCGCAAGGTTGCTACCTCGCGCCGCAGGGCATCCACGTCGTGTGCTTCGTGTGTGGGAGAAGTGTTTGAGACTTCAAGAAGTTCGGCCATATTGGGGTGCCTGTCCTTGGCGATGCGGATGAATTCAGATTGCCGATTTTGCGATTTTGCGTCCATCAACCGCCAATCGGAAATTGGCAATCGGCAATTTGTTTGCTCTTCCTTTGCTAAATGACCGTGCGTAATTCGTGTCGATTGTCAATGTTTGATGCACCATCAGCCGGAACGCGTTAGCGTCCGGTTTTCGCCGATCCGAACCGGATGCTAACGCATTCCGGTTGATCAGATTGGGATCGACACAAATCACGCACGGTCATTTAGTCGGTATCGGTGGGACATCCGCTGTAACTTCACAGACCGGAACAGCCATCGTGGTTCGCCGCGACAATCGTAGCGACAACGTTCGTGTCCGGTGACTGAAGCAAGCCACGTCGCCCGAGCAGTTGGGCGAGGACTGTGAAAGTTTGCCGGTTCCGAAAGCGGGAGAACTCCGAATTGAAATCTCAAATCTCAGGTCTCAAATTTCACATATCAGGTCTCAAGTTTGAGTTCCTGTGAGAACAGAACGCTGTACTTGGCTCCCTCGCGATGCAAATCCGAGCGAATGAATTCGACAGAGCGAATCTCAACTGACCCGAAATCTGTTTGTGAGTGACGGCGCAGCAACTCGAACAGTTCGCCCGGCGGACAGCCTTTGATCCGAGCCAAAGTCAGATGCGGTTGGAATGGACGCGATTCACGCGGATACCCCAGCGGGCTGAGCGACATTTCCAACCGTTCTGTCAGCGCCGCGAGCGGCTCCGCACCGACCAGTCCCGCCCAAACAACGGACGGCCGGTCGACACTCGGAAAGGCTCCCAACGGCTCCATTTGGAGCGTGAATGGTGGCTGGTCCTTTACGGCGGCAACAACTGCCTGCTGTATGGCCTCAAACCGTGAAATAGGCGTGTCACCGAGGAACTTCAGCGTGATATGAAGATTGTTCGGCAAGACAGCGGCAACCGGCCAATGCATCGCGGCGAGCGACTTCAGCACTTGTTGCAACTGTCGTCCGCTCTCGCCCAGAGCGGGAATTTTCACGGCAATAAATGTTCGAATCGTGTCGGACATGATTCGGCTCAAGAAGTAGAGCACCAGCGACGGATCAGACACAAAGTCGTTCTTTGTTTTTCATCCGTGTGGGCTTCCTATCCGTGTGCGTGTGGTTCGCGTTCAACGTCTCAAAAATCCGACAAACGCGAACCACACGCACACGCACACCGATAGGAAGCCCACACGGATGAAGACAATCACAGCACAGATAACGAGTGTCTGGTCCGCTCACAACCGCTGGGCTTTCGAGTGACGTCCCTTCGGGCCTGAAGGCAGGAACAATCCAAAGTGGCAATGAATCGCCGCAGTCCAAAGAAGTCCAAAGCGGTGCTGACACAACGCACTCCAAAACTTCACGACGCGGGGCGGCGTTCGTGCAACAACTGATGGCGCGCGATCGGACGGCTCAGACGTTGAAGGCGCGCGGGTTGTATTTCTACGACACGCCCTTCTCGCACATCGACGGCAACTCCGGGACGCTGCCCGATGAAGCGGGGGACGAGCGGCGGATGATCATGCTGAGTTCGTTCAGCTATCTCGGCTTGATCGGGCATCCGGAGGTGGATCAGGCGAGTATCGACACCATTCGGGACTTTGGCACCGGAGCACATGGCGGCCGACTGTTGACCGGGAACACGACGCGGCTGCCGAAGATGGCAGAGCATTCTCGAAAGGACCAGTAGCGCGTTCCGGCTGAGCAAGTCGCGGCATTTCTCCGCGCAAAAGTCAATCTGAGGCTGTGTCGTGTAGCATGTGCAGCCCTCAGCCCTTCAACGGCAACTCGTGTGGACGGCGGACGACTAGGCAGTTCAAAACATTCTGTACGTCGGCGATGCGGCGAGGTTTGGCAACCGATTGGCTCCGTCCAGCATCGAGTACTGCGAATGACAATGCAGATGAGCAAACGGACGCGGCGCAGTTGTGGTCATGACGTGGCTCCCTCCTCTTGTTCGTAGTTCCGCCTTCAGGCGGTCAACTCGACCAGAGTTTAGTCGCCAACCGGCCCTGCCGCACGTCCTCACAACATCAGGGCAGGCTAATTGGTCGTCATAGGCAGACTGTAGCTCCGCTCCGAGCCTGTGAATCTTACGAGCCGCGACCGTCAGGGAGTGTGACGGACAAGGACTTATGACCGCTCCCTGACGCTCCCTGACGGTCGCGGCTCAATTCCTTCACAGGCTCTCCGCG
>JAYVSP010000774.1:0-8522 GCA_043775215.1 Planctomyces sp.
TCTTATTGTTGTTCTATTCGTCACCCAGGGCTTCGCCCTGGGCTATCGAGTTGCACCCCTTTGGGGCGAAAAACAAGACTGCGCAACTTCAAAACTGACACATCGGGTGACATCCCGCGGACGGAAAAACTAGCGAGGATTTGCCTCAGACCATGAGTCGGAACGCGCTAGCGCCCGATTCCGATCGAAGGCAACCGGACGCTAGCGCGCAATGGCACTTACTTTTAGCGGAATGGCGCTAGCCACCGGTGTTGTCGGAGAGATTTTCCCTGCGAAATACCGGCGGCTAGCGCCTTGCCGCTCACTAAAGTAAGTGCCATTGCGCTAGCGCGTTCCGGCTGATCAAACTTGACATGGAATTTCAGACACGTTCGAAGAGCATAGCGACGGCATTCCCACCTCCCAAACAGAGAGCTGCGACGCCGAATTGACGTTGTTGTCGGATCAGCGCGTGGATCAAAGTCGCTGTCACGCGAGCGCCGCTGGCTCCGAGCGGGTGACCCAGTGCGATGGCTCCGCCGGACACGTTGGTCTTCTCCGGCGAAAGGTCGAGCCGTCGGAGGCAGGCCAGCATTTGAGCCGCGAAGGCTTCGTTGATTTCAAACAGATCGACATCGCCGATCGAAACGTGAGCGCGGGTCAGCAGCTTCTGAATGGCAAGGACCGGAGCGATGAAGAGGTCGCCGGGTTCCGTGCCCGACGTGGCACTGGCCACAATGCGTGCCAGCGGTTTCAAGCCGCGCGACGTCGCGAACTCAGAGGAGGCGACGATGACGGCCGCGGCTCCGTCGCTGATCATCGACGCATTGCCGGCCGTCACCGTGCCGTTATCCGTGAAAACCGGCCGCAGTTTCGACAACCGCTCCAGATTCGCGTCGGCGCGCGGACCTTCGTCCCGTGTCACGAGTTCTTGCCCCGCTCGCGTGCGGACTGTGACCGGAACGATCTCGGCGTCGAACGCGGCTTGTGCTTGAGCGTTGACCGCGCGGCGATGACTCTCGCAGGCGAAGGCGTCTTGATCCGCTCGCGTGATGCCGTCGGACTGAGCCAATGCTTCGGCGATCTGTCCCATCGAGCGACCGCTGAAGGGGCAACTCAATCCGTCGGCGAGTAGCGCATCGAACAACGTTCGGTCGCCGAAAGCCGGCCCCTCGCGAGTGAGCAGAAACGGAGCACGGCTCATGGACTCGATCCCGCCAGCCACGATCACGTCGGCATCACCCGTTCGGATCGCCTGTGCCGCGAACATGATCGCCTTCAGCCCCGAGCCGCAGACTTTATTGATCGTCACCGCCGCGACGCTGGCGGGGAGTCCCGCTTTCAAGGCCGCTTGCCGTGCCGGAGCTTGACCGACTCCTGCGGAAACCACGTTGCCGAGGATAACTTCCTCGACGTCGTCGGCGGAAATGTGCGCTCGATCGAGAGCCGCTCGAATCGCGACGGCTCCGAGTTCCGGCGCGGTCAGCGACGAGAGCACTCCCTGAAACTTGCCAATCGGCGTGCGACACGCAGCGAGGATCACGGGATGATTCATGAGACTGCTCTGGGAGAGATCGTATCATGGGCAGTCAACCGGTCTCAATTCAGGGTGAATTCGCCGACCGGCATTCGGTAGCCCTGAGATCGGCAAACGTCCTACGGATGCTGGTTGGGGTCTTCGACCAACAATCCTTCTCGGTGTGCGGCTTCATTGAGTTCATGATCGGAGGAGACAAACGTCAGGGGCGACATCCCAAAGAATCGACGTTGATCATTGGCGTCGACCGCCGCCGCCAATTGAATGGCGTCATACGCTCTCAATCCGTGAATGTCGGCAATGTTCATGGCGAACGTCGCCAGAAACGGATTGACTTCCAACACGTTGAACTGCTCCTCGAATTCAGTCCAGACTTGATCGATCAGGCGACTGGCCGTTTCCGCCGACAGTTGCCCCGTCTTCCGTCGCCGTGCAATCGCTGAGACGACCTCGACCGCCGCGACGCGAACCACAAACAACTGCGTCACATGGTCGCGAACTTCGGCACGTAGCCATTCCGAGCCGCGCTCCTCCAGCGACAATTTCACGATGGCGCTGCTGTCGAGAAAAGCGGTGGGAGTCATCGAGGACCTCGTCCTTCAATGATGTCTTCGGAAAGTGGTCGCCCCGATAGCGGGATGAGTTCACTCTCCGGCCAAGGTCCGGGATGTCGCGACGAGCGCGTCATCTTCCCGACTCGCTGCATGTAGTCCAAAAACTCGTCGTCCGTCATCGGCTCTGTGGGCCGAGGTTCGGCGGCCGCCGTGCGGAGCACTTCCAACAACCGAACGCGCTCAAGAGGTGTCAACTTGGGAATTTGACGCATCAGGTTTTGAAACTCTTCGGATGGCATAAGCCACTCCTCTCGTTAGCAGCCTGTTGAAAAAGGGGTCAGTCCGGTCAGTCCCTTAATTCGCCGACCGGCATTCAAAGGCTGTGGACCTTTTCGACAACCCATTCGCGAATGAGTTCGGCATCGTTGAGACCCTTCGCCTTCGCAATTTCTTTGACGACCTCCGCGTCTTCGGGCGTGAGATGAATCATGACGGTTTCTTCGCGATCGAACACCGACTCAGTCACTTCCTCAAGTTCGTCTTCAAAGTCGGTGACGTCATGCTTGTCCCAGAACTGAGCGAGTTGTTGAATGGAATCAGTTTGCGGTAGGTGGTTCGATTTCATCGGTTTTTCCATTCGCGAAAGCGGCGTTTTTCTTTGTCGGTCATTGGACGTGCCGTAATTGGGTAGCCATTTCCGTCGGGGAACGCGAGCACGACACAAAACAAGTAGCGACCGGCTTTGGTTTGACCTAAGGACGTAATAAACGGGATTCGGTCCTTCCGATTTGGCGCGAAGCACCAACGAGCGACCGAAACAAACCTGTTCAACTTCTTCGGGCGTGACCGCGTGCCGAGCAATGTGCTCAATTCGCTCATCCGGCCAGAGGAAGTTGTGAATCTTCATGGGCAGAGTCTATCAAGTGACGGCGAGTGCCAACACGAAAAACGTCACGACGAGACTCTTGGGCGATTGCTTGGTGACGCCTTCGCAGACGAAACGGAACCGGGGGATGTGAAACTGCCAGACACCGATACTGACGCACTCGTTGGTTGCGGTGCCTGATTGGGTGCGCCTGGAATTCGTGCGACGAGTTCTGCGCGGTGACGATACATGATGGCGAGTAGCTCATCGTCTTCGATGTCACCCAACCCATGACCGACATGGATCTGACCCAAGAAGCCCAGGAAATCGAAAAGCTGCCCAAGTCGCACATCGGGTGCCAGCGAACGGATCTCAGACAGCACAGACAATGTTTCTTGGTGAAGTTCTGGTGTCATGGGAGTAGGTCTCCGATTTTCGGTTCTGCGGAGAATGCTCGTGCCAGCTTTCCGATCACTTCGACACGGATCAATTCACCGGGAGCCAATTTCGCGATCCGCGTGGCCCTCGTCACGCCGTTGAACAGAATCAAGACGCCGTCGAGTCCTTCATAAACCCACGGTGGCGGCATACCCATCGTTAATTTTCCAAACAGCGAGATCGGTCAGCAACGCGAGCTGACAAGAGGATCGAAAGGTGTGACGGCTGGTGATGCAATAGACTCGCCGTCCATTACGGCTGTGGGGTTGAGCCGCCTAACGACCAGGTTGGGCCTTATTTTGATGCGTTGAGATATTGTTGAAAGCGGTGCTTGATTTTAATTGGTTGCTTATCGCTTACGAGTTGCTGACGGATTCGTTGCAATTCGTCCATAACTTTCTTTTCGTCTTTGTCGTCGTCGTTCTCGAAGGGAGTCTTACGTTCTTCGGCGATTGCCCACTCCACCCAATCAAGTTGAAGTTGAACAAGGGGACGTTGTTTGTTGGCAGTCCACCATCCTTTTAGGGCTTTGCTTTCAGTCGGAAACCCATCATCAGCCAGCCGAGTTCTTCGTCGAACATGGTCTCGGTAGATCGGGACGTGTGCCAGAATGATTAACCAACAGTCGGTCCCAACCGTCTGGTTGTGCCAAACACCGGATGTAGACTCCCAGGTAAATGAATATCGCTTGTCATCTACTGCATCGATTAAGAATGGCAATGCCTGTTCGACATGTTCTGATAACTTGTCGTATGCCTTTGCGACTCGATTATCGTCCCGGTGGTCGAATCCCGGTGGATACTCTGGTGGCAATGACGAGTCTCGTTTGTTGAGTTTCGGTGTCTGATTCTTGCTCGCAAGTTCTTCGATGAGCATTCGAAAATCCATTGTTGTCGTCATGTTTGGTCGCTCCTGGGCAATTCCCGAATTCAACAAAATTGTCGTAAGAGACAAGGTCAATGCGACAAAATGGCGTAGGAATTTCATTTGAGCACGTCGCATGGGTTGGCGTTCCCTTTCTATTAACGTGGAACAAGCTGACCGGCTGTCTTCATCGTTTTCCGGCTTGTCTCAAAGCGATCATCGAGTTGCTCTCGGAGCCGCTGAATCAGGTCGGACGTGCGATTCGCTCCCTTGTGATTCCATTCGTACACTCGAAAGAGATTGTCGTCGAAAGTTCTCGGCTGTCCGCCGTAGTAATCTGCGAACCGATCACCTCCGAGATAAATGGTATTGCTGCCCTCCATTCCCGAATTCTCGCCATTAGCCCTCACACTGAAGTCTGGATTAATGAACCGTACCCAATCGCCGGGAGCAATATTGCCATGCGCAACGGGATCCTCGTAGACCAAGAAGCGGTCATAAAAATCTTTGGCGGGTTCGCCATGCCCGAAAAGTTTATCAAATCTGGCGATTGCTCCTTGGTCTTTCGAGTAGACGTCCAAATAGCCCTTGACCATGAGTAGTTCCAATGCACGCCGACAAGATAGTGCATAAGATTTGTCATCGCTCGGTTTGAACGCATCGCGTATGGCAGCGCTTGGCGCGACGTCATCCTTTACGCAAAAGAATTTCCTGCTTGGTTTGTCCGGATTGGATCGCTCGATCCAGAATTTCGGGTTTCTCTTCGCATCTTCGACCGTTCCAAAATCAAAGACATCTTTCGTGGCGTTCTCGACAATTGCCATCCGAATTTTTATAGAGTCACGAAACTCCGTGAATGATCCGAATTCAAAAGTCCGGCCGCGCTCAAGCATCCCAAGAACAATTTCCTTCTCAAGGTCATTGGCACCAAGGTTGAAGCGATCACGCAAATCCAACGTGTTCCCTGTGGCACCCACCAAATTGAATGCAGCGGAATCTTTTCCAGGTGCGCCGAAACCAAACGCTTTATCTTGTAGACCGAGATCGCCGAGGTATTTCACAAAGTCTTGTTTCCCGGTGATTCGAATGACCAAACCCGTTGGATCAGTCGCATTTGGTGGGCTATTGCCAACGTACCGATTGAGGTTGGTATCACCTGCGTTGAAGCCAAGCGGGAGATCGGTGAAATGCCATTGTCGGTTCTCGCTACGAGCTTTTATTGCCCGAAAAGTCGGCGGTTGAATCGATGTGACCATGATTTAGCTCCTGAGGGTTGCGAAGACTTCATTGAGCACGTCAGCACTGAATACGGTTTCGGAAACTTCTGCCGCCGTGAGCGGATGTTTGGCATAGAGTTCGAGAAGCCACTCGGCAAACGTGATCGGATGGCCGATCTCACCCGGCGCGAAACAGCGTTCGCCGCGCATTGCGGAAATTCCCATTTGGCTCTTGTAGTGTGCCTGATGAGTCGGGAACAGATAACGCGAGAGCAACCAGTCGGCTTCTGACTGAAGCATCAAATGGTCATGCCGTCCGGACTTGCCGCAGTCTTGAATGTGCCGCGCTCGCGACGCGATGAAACAACCGAGCATCTCTCGTGGCTTCAAAGCGCGAAGATCAGAGCCAATTCGCAAGGCACTGGCTGGGGTGTTGTACTCTTCGATGTATTGTTCATCTGTGCGAGACGACCAACCGCCGCGACCGGTGTCTGTCGATTCGATGTTGAACGTCGTGGTGCCGTCGTCGAACCGGCAGATGTAATGCGATCCGAGACATGCCAGCGACACCGGCCATCCAAGTCGCCAGCCAATTGCAACATGCAGCGCTGCCATTGTGCCACACGTCCCCTCTTTGGTGTCGATGACCCCGTTGAGAAAAATGTCCGAAGGGTCGGTGTAAAGAACGGACTTCAACCCTCGATGGCTTTGCTTGTAGGAAATGCCGACCTCAAGATCGAGATACTGGCAGATCATGCCCAACCGGAAATATCGAATGTCGTTCCGGAAGTCCTGTGGAGTTTGATGAAAGAACTGTTCCCAATAGGGCAGGCACCGCGAGCGGAAGTCGTCAGTCCATGCGTTGACGGTCGCTTGGTAATGTTGGATGTCGAGAGTCTGTAATTGTGGAATTTCTTTGGCCACGAGCAGATTCATCGCCAGCGGGTCAACAGCGGCCATTTCTTCGTTGGTCATCGCAAGGAGATGCGCGGCGGTCATGCCGGAGTAGTCTCGCTTCCAGTCGATGTTGTCCGCGACGATGACCGGAGACGAGAGACAGCGTGACGTGAGATTGGCAAACATGTGGCCCCTTCGCGAAACGCTCTCATTGGCGGCACGGACGCCGCCACTCGATTGGAAAATACGGGAGACAGGATGCCGTGTTTGTGGCCCAACAGTTAAGTGTCCCGCACGCAGCCTATCACGACAGGATCGCGCGGCAAATCACTTGGAAACCGGCGACAGAGTCTCTAGTTTCCCCGTGAAAAACAAGCGAGCGGGTTTTCGGATCCGACACACTGGAATTTGAGATAGGCCACACGCGATAGCACCGATCGGAGAACCGTTCCATGATGACTGCCGTTCCTTGGGTCGATGGTTTGACGATCGGACAGGTGCTGACGCAAACGGCTCAGCGTTTCGATCCGCGGGAGGCATTGGTTTTTCCGCAGGCGGACTACCGAGCCACTTGGGCGGAGTTCGACCAAACGGTCAATCGGGTCGCGCGCGGCTTGCTGGCCCTCGGCTTCCAGCGCGGAGATCACTTCGGCGTGTGGTCCACGAATTGGCCGACGTGGGTGATCCTGCAATTCGCGACAGCGCGCATCGGCGTGGTGCTGGTCACGATCAATCCGGCGTATCGCCCGGCGGAACTGGAGTTCGCGTTGGCTCAGTCCAATGTTCGTGGACTGGCGTTGATCGAAGAGTTTCGATCCTCGCATTACTTTCAAATGCTGGAAGAGGTCTGCCCGGATGTGAAGTCGGCAAAGCCGGGGACACTCAACAGCGCGCGTTTTCCGCGGTTGAAATGGGTGATTCGCTTGCACGGGTCCGAACATCCCGGCATGTTGCCGTATGCGGAACTCGAACGCCTGGGCGAACAGATTTCGCTCAGCATTTTGGAAGAGCGCGAACGACAGCTCGGTCCCGATGAGCCGATCAACTTGCAGTACACGTCCGGGACGACGGGTCGGCCGAAGGGAGCCTTGCTGACTCACCGCAACTTGCTGCTGAACGCCTTCTATGCCGGCGACTGTCAGCGGCTGGATGCGACAGACCGCATCTGCATCCCGGTGCCGTTGTATCACTGCTTCGGCTGCGTGCTGGGAACGCTGTGTTCGGTCGTCACGGGAGCCACGATGATTTTTCCCAGCGAAGGCTACACGCCCGAAACGACGCTCGACGCGATCGACTCCGAACGCTGCACGGCAATTTATGGCGTCCCGACAATGTTCATCGCGGAACTGGAACATCCCACTTTCCCACAACGAAACACGGCTTCGTTGCGGACCGGGATTATGGCGGGAAGTCCCTGTCCGCTCGAATTGATGAAGCGGGTCGAGAAGGACATGGGCGCGAAGGAGATCACGATCGCCTACGGCCAGACGGAAGCCTCGCCGCTGATCACGATGACGCGTACCGACGACCCGATCGAAAAGCGAGTCGGCACGGTCGGCCGCGCCCTGCCGGGAGTCGAAGTGAAGATCGTCGATCCCGAAACCGGCGCGACGTTGCCGGACGATGTCTCCGGCGACCTTTGCACACGCGGGCACAACGTGATGCTGGGCTATTACAACATGCCCGACCGAACGGCCGAAGCGATCGACGTCGACGGCTGGCTGCACACCGGCGACTTTGCGTTACGTCAGCCGGACGGCTACTTCCGCATCACGGGCCGCTTGAAGGACATGATCATCCGCGGCGGCGAGAACATCGCGCCGCGCGAGATTGAGGAACTGCTCTTTCAACATCCGGCGGTTCAAGACGTGCAAGTGGTCGGCGTCCCCGACCGCAAATTCGGTGAGGAAATTCTCGCCTGGATCAAACTGCGGCAAGGGCAGACAGTCGAAGCCGACGAGATTCGCGCGTATTGCCATGCTCGACTGGCCCACTTCAAGACACCAAAGTATGTGAAGTTCGTCGAGAGTTTTCCCACGACCGTCACCGGCAAAATTCAGAAGTTCAAAATCCGCGAGCTGGCGATTCAAGAACTGGGATTGGAAGAAGCTGCAAGTATCGAAACGGCGTGACTCACTTTGGAGTGCGGTGTGTCAGCACCGCTTTGGATT
>JAYVSP010000775.1:0-14151 GCA_043775215.1 Planctomyces sp.
CTCATTTCAGATTTTGTGTTTCGGATTTCCTTTGGATTTGGTTCTTCGGATTTAGGATTTTGTGTCAGGAAAACAACGCCTTCGGCGTTAACGATGTAGGGCTGTAAATGTCCAAGTCTCAATGGCGAACGATCAATCATGTCTTCTCGCCAATACGGCTGTTTCGTTGATCGATGGCACATGCCACTCGGCCCACGCGCTAGTGACTTGGCCGTTCGCGTCGCGCACGACCGCCTTGATCGTCCAGTCTCCGGGACGGAGTGAGACACGATCGGCAGGAATGTGAACTGTCAGTCGTCCTTCCGACTCGGAGTCGATGTGACCGCTGTCTGTTAGTTCTTCCGCTGTCAGGAAGATGACTCCAGATCGTCGCCGTCGCGACGATCGCAAACCAACTGAATGAGTTCGATGGCTCGTCCCGCCTGCTCGTCAATCCGCACTATGAGTGATTGGCGTGACGTCAATGAGTTGTGCTGAGTACTGTCGGCAGAACCAGATTCGGTGTCGATTCGCATCTCGATGTTCGGCCAATCTTCCGGCAAACGGCAGATTGAGAATTGCCAGTGTGCGGCGGAGTCTCCGCTGAGGCACAACGTCCGAAATCCAGCATCGTCCGCAGTCAGTTCGACCGCGGCGAAGGCCGTCCCTCGGATGGCTAGAGTCCTCTCGCGGGAGCCAGTTTCGCACGAGCGACCGGCGGTCCAACGATTTCGCCGTATTCCGGCCAATCCCTGTCGTCCCACTCGGCTGTAAAGATCAATCGGTGAGTCACGCCGTGTGTCGTCGTCTGTGAGTGCGATGCTCCACTCGCGGAACAAATCTTCGAATCGTCGAGAGGTCGCTTGTTCCAAGTTGCGTGTTCCCTGTTCCGAAGACTTCGCCAATCGGCCGCGAAGCTCCGAACCGTGTTGTTCGACGCACCAGCGATGAAACAGAAACGTCGCGCCGCGGCAACCGGAATTGCGCCACAAACCAGCTCGGTAGTAATCCGGTACGACCAGTGGATACCGCGATGGATCGTCGAGAAACGTCGAGATGCGAAAGTCCAGATTGCTCCAGCCGGGCTCAGACAAATGGGCGAGCGCTTCGCTCAGCCAATCTTGTTCATCGACGAAAGACCGCCGGCTGGTTAGCAGTCGTTGGCTGATGCAAGCCGCGTGAGTCACTTCGTGAGACAGCAAATCCAACAAGGCCGAACCGCTTGGAAGTTGCGAATTCAGCAGAAGCATGTCACACCGATTTCCCAGCGGCGCAGCGATGTCGAGCTGAAAATCGCTGCTACGAACCATACCGCCGATTGACACGCGGCCCCCTTGCAAACGGGACAGCCACGGGCTGAGCACAACCGCGAATCTTCCGTCTCCATCAACATCTCGCAGATGTCCGTGGTCGGATTCGACGCGTGGCAGCACTTCGTCTTCCAAGACGCGAATGAGTTCCTCGACCTGCACAGAGAAAGTGGCTGGTGATCCCAATTGTCGATCGAGCCAAACATGAACTCGATCGCCTTGCCCGATGCATCGGGCAGATATGCGCGCGTATTGCTTCGGATCATCTAAGTCGCCGTCGGTGACATGCAGGAAGAAATCACGGTCCAGGGGAGTCGAGCGGGGAGTGTTAATCTCCGGATGAGTCCGAGGCTTTTCGATGCTCGGCACAGCAGCGGGCTGATGTCTCACGGCATTTACTCTGAGCGGAATGGCGCTAGACACCGGTGTCGTGGAGTCGACATTTCCTCGCGAGAGAAAAGCCGCTGAATCACTGGGTTGATGCCCCTCGCTCGCCCGAAGCTGTAACCGCACCTCATGGCTTTGACTGGCGTCGGCCAAACAGCCGATCACCAGCAGGAAACGGTTGTGCCCAGCGGCCGGAAGTTGGCACGTTGTTTCTGGGCCGGAATTATCAAGCCGATACCAGACTTGCGGTTGCCATGCGGGGTTCCGGTTTTCGGAACGAGACGGAGTTCGCGCGTGAGTGCCGACGACACAACAAACAATCGCCAGCAGGGCGGCTGACGGCCAATAACATCGGCGATCCTTCGCGATGACCACGGCTGCGGCTCAACGAAAGAAAAGCGGCTCCGCCGCAATCCAAAGCGGTGACACAACACCGCGCACTTCAAAGATCATCGGGCCGCGCTAGCCGGAAAAATCAGGGAAATCGAAAGAGTTTGCCGCGACCTGTCGTCACGTTTGAGCAAATCATCGCAGCGATGCCTGCAACGCCGGTTGCTCGGAGCGTGCAAGCCGCAACCTGGCAACTCGGGGCAAATTGGGGCTGCTTGAGAATCTCGGCAAAAAAAGGGTCGAGAGTGTCCGACAGACTATGTAGAATGCGGCCACCTTCCGCGCCGGAGAGAGTCCGTTCGGACCTCAGTGTTCATCGCATTCAGGGAGTTTCTCATGTCCCGCTCGTCGCAATTATTTGCCCGCGTTGTGCTCGGTTCGTGTCTCGCTGTCGCGCCGATGAGTGCCGTCTGGTCGGCAAATCCCGTCGCGGTGAACCCTTCGGCCGCCGGTGACGTGTTGAAGTACGAGGCTCAATCTGGCGAGACCTACCTTGCCATTGGTCTGCGTGCGAAAGACCTGCCGGCTGTGAAGCAGACACGGAACCATGTCGTGCTGATCGACACGTCGGCCAGCCAGTTCGGCGAACATCGCACGCAAGGCTTCGCATTGCTGCAAGCCTTCTTGCGCGGTTTGCCGAGCGATGATCAAGTGAGCTTGTTCGCCGTCGACGTGCAGGCCGTGCGGCTGACGGCGGAATTCGTCCCCGCGGACAGCGACGCCGTTCGAGCCGCGATGGCAACGTTGCGGCAGCGTGCCCCACTCGGCGCGACCAATTTTCAAGCGGCTTTGGAAGCCGCAATCGGAGCATTGCCGAAAGAGGCCGCCACGACCGTGCTCTACATCGGCGACGGCATGAGTTCCGTGAACTTGTTGGGCGCGGAGAGTGTTCGGCAATCAGTGGCCGAGCTGCGGCAGCGACAAGTGCCGTTCTCCAGTTATGCGGTTGGACCGAAACAGGACTTGCGGTTGCTCGGCGTCATGGCTCAACACACAGGCGGTGTCGTTCTGGTCGACGGCGGTCGCGACGCGAAGACCCCGGCCAGCGATGCCGATATCGCGGGAAGACAGCTTGCTCAGGCCGCGACTGAATCCGTGTTTTTCCCGGATAAAATTGAGGTGGCTGGCGCGGAGTTGAAGTTGGCGTCGGATGACCTTTTGCCGTTGCGAGGCGATCGCGAGACCATCGTTCTTGCGCAGGGTGGTCTTGCGGCGGGCGCGAACGTTTCGGCCAGCGGGAAGTTCGCGGATCAACCATTAACGATGCAGTGGTCACTGACAGAATTGCCGACTCAAAAGGGAAGTTCGTTCCTCGCGACGGCGTTCAAAGTGGCGGGCCAGGACAAAGGTTTGATCCCATACGCCGGACATGACTTGCTCACGACCGCGTGGAATGAATTCGATCAGCGTGTGGAATGGCTCACCGCCGAAGGGAATCGAGCGGCCGGTCGCCGTCAGTTCCGCGACGCGGTCCAAATCGGCAAGGCGATTCAAGAGCTGGATCCTCAGAACGTTCAGGCGAAATTGCTCGTCGCCAGCCAACCGGCTGTGAAGGTGAAAACCGTCAGCCGTCAGGCCGAAAATGCCGGCGCTGAAGATCAACAGCCCGCTGCGGACAGCTTGCTCAATCGAGCTGACATCACGCCGGACGAGGCGACCAATCGCAGCCTGATTTTGGACGAAGTCGCGCGGGGGCAAATCATCGGCGAGAAGCTGAAGCTGGAAGTTTCGCGTTCGATCGAAGAAGCGCGTGCCCTCACCCGAACGGAACCGCAGACAGCGCTGACGGTGCTGAAGCGAGCTTACGGCTCGGTCAAATCCACCGAGGACGCTTCGATCGATCTGCGACAGCAACTAGGCCGCCAGTTGCAAGGCGTCATCGCGGAGGTCCGCAGTCAGATGGAGGTCGCCGAACAAGCGAAAATCAAACTGGGTGAACGAGTCGCTGTTCAAGAGTCGGAGAAACGGTTGCTGGAAAAACTGCAACTCGAAGACGAGAAGCTGGAGAACCTCATCGACCGAGTGCGAGCGTTGCTGGAAGACGGCGCGCGAGGGAAAGATGCCGCATTCCCGGAAGCCGAAGCGGCAGCCGCTGCGGCGGTTGAGATGCGTCCCAACAGTGGTGTGGCGGTGGCGGCCCGGTTCAATGCCGAAGCGGCATATCAGCTCAATCAAGCCTTCCGACTGCGACAGATGCGAGCCGACAAGTTTTTAGCAGTTTTGGAACAAGTGGAACTTTCGCACATTCCGTTCCCCGATGAGCCACCTGTGCTTTATCCGGCTCCGGAAATTTGGAAGCAGTTGACCGAACGCCGCAGGCAATACGCTTCGGTCGATCTGCACAAGTCCAGTCCGGCCGAGCGTCGGATTCAAGCCTCGCTCGACGAACAGACGGAAATCAGCTTCACCGATACGCCATTGTCGGATGTCATCGTCTATCTACAGGACTATCACAACATCCCAATCATCATCGATACCGAAAAGCTCAATGAAGAAGGGATCGCGACGGACTCGCCAGTCACTCGCACGCTGGCGGGGGTCAAGCTGCGCAGTGCATTGAAGATCATTTTGCAACCGCTGGCGCTGGCCTACGTCATCGAAGACGAGGTCATGAAGATCACTACGGCCGACCAAGAAAAGAACAAGCTGCAAACTCGCGTGTACCCTGTGGGTGACTTGGTCGTGCAATTGATGGCCCAGGGTGGAATGGGCGGTGGTGGCCAGCAGGGTGGGCAACAGGGTGGCGGCGGCCAAGGTGGTGGCGGCCAAGGTGGCGGCGGCTTTGGCGGTGGCGGCCAAGGTGGCGGAGGAGGAGGGTTCTTCAATGTGCCTGCCAATGGCCCGATTTTGAGAGGCAATGTCGTGCCCTTCAACAATCAACAGATCAACGGGGCAAAAAAAAAGCCCAGCACCAAGAAGTAATTGAATTACTTGCATTCGCGGACCCGAAAGTCATTCCTCCGGCCGCGAAAAAGACCAAGTTGCCCAAACTGGACGAGGGCGAGCCACGCGACGTCTGGCAAAAATTCTTCGCCGAACAAAAGCCGCAGCCCGCCGAACTGGCCGAGACAGTTCGTTGGCTGCATCAACAGCGGAAGCACGAGCACACGATCGCTTGTTTGGAAACCGCGTTGATTCACTCGCAACCGCAACCGTGGATGTACGAAGTCTTGGGCCTGTCGATGGAACTGGCGGGGCGTCCCAAGGCCGAGATCGAACGGGTCATGTTGTCGGGAGTGGACTTCGCGGCGGCGTCGCTACCGGACCTGTTGGGTTCTGCCGCGTATCTCAAGCGATTGGGATTTGATCGCCGCGCCTTGAGCCTGTATCAACAAGCCGCGCGGCTCGCGCCAGCTCTTCCGGAGCCGTACATTCTTGGTTTGCGAATTGCTCGTGATTTGAAAGACGCGCCCGGCGTGGAATGGGGTGCGGCCGGAGTACTGACGAATGTCTGGCGGCCGGGCTACGAGACGTACCACAAGGAGGCCGAAGTCATCGCCGCCGAAGTGGAAGGAACTCTGCGAACAGCAGGACAAATCGTAGAGGCGGACTCGCTGCGGACATCCGTCGCGGTTGCTCACCAACGCGATCTCATGCTGAAGCTGACTTGGTCCGGCGACGCGGACTTGGACCTCAGTGTCGAAGAGCCCAATGGCGGAGTTTGCTCTTTCGATAATCCCATCTCGCAGGCGGGGGGTATCTACACGCGCGATGGCTACGGCCCGAAGACGGCGAATTGCGTAGAAGAGTACGTTTGCGTGAGCGGCTTGCCCGGCGATTATTTGGTCCGAGTCCGCCTGCTGTCGGGTGACGTGGTCGGTCGCCGCGCGGAACTGAGGATTCGCCGCTATATCGGCACGCCCGACGAGTCGATCAAAACAATCAGTGTGCCGATCGACGGTAAAGACAAAGTCGTTCGACTGACGTTGAACGACGGTCGCCGAACCGCGCTGCTCAACAAACCGGCCGCTGTGTTGCCGGTTCGCAATGCACCGCCAGTCGCGAACGAACCCGGACAGGTCGTCGTCTCGCGGCAGTTTGCGGGACCGGTCGGCGGACCGGTGACTCGCGGCGGGGCCATTGGATTTCAGCCAGTGATCACCCGAATCCCCGACGGCATCGGTCTGTCCGCAATGGCCGTTGTGTCGGGAGACCGCCGCTACGTGAAGATGTCACTGGCCCCGTTCTTCCAAACCATCATCGGCGTCGACAGCTTCAGTATCCCCAGCGGACGGTGAGAATTCCGGCTGCGGCGAGTCTGGCTGATGATTCGTATCGTCTGCGGTTAGGCGGATGTCCGATTCGTGAGTCCCACGCGGCTCGCGTTCATCGAGCAGGCGATTCACGAACTCCTCTTCGCGGAGCAAATTCCCTGGCTGGCGAGTGCGATCGGGGCCAAAGTTGAACGTGAGGCCCAAGCCGTAGTACCAGAAGTCGTCATGGCGTCCGGAGGTAGTCACCCAATAGCTGGCACTGGCCGAAAGCCGCGTGCGACCATTCAGCCAGACATGCACCCCGGCTTCGGGATAAACCGCACCGAGAAACTTGGTTCTCGTAGTTTCCTCGTCCTCGGAATCATCATCCTGATCGAGCGTGTTGATGACCGTAGCGATATCGACTCCACCAAACAGTCCGGCTCCAACAAAGGGCGCCACTCGCGTCGGGGTCGAAACATACACCGCCGAGTTCACTCCGGCGAAAGCGTTCTGTGCTCCCGAATTGACCTGCCCTGCGAGTGCCAGCTTGCTCGACAACCACGGGCGCGAATAATTCGTCACGCCGACCTCGGCGCCACCAGCAGCGTTCTGGTGAAAGTTGCTTCCCGCACCACCGATGTAATAGCCGCTGTCATCCGCGACATGCCGAGCATCTACCATCTGTTTGGCCATCTGGGTCCACTTCTCGAGGGGCTTGTCGGAATATGGCCGTGCATATTTTTGCTGATATTCAGCGTGATCCATCGCCCACTTCGAACTGAAACAGCCCGACGCAACGACGCTCAACAAACCAACCCAGAGAAGACGGTAATAGCCTCGCAAAATTTCATCCTCAGCCCCGACAACGGCTGGACAGTAGACGAAAAATCGCAATTCGGCCAAGTCGAATTCATCTGAGCCGAAGGGTATGGGCACACGACGCACTTTGCGCGCGAACTCGACGTAGGCAGTGAAAACAATTGATCGTTGATCATTGGTCAATTAAAGGCAAACACTTCTTTCCAATGATCAATGACCAACGATCAATAACCAACGATCAATTCATCTTTCTCAATCGTCGGCGTCCTCAAAGTCGAGCCCATCGCCGGCGTCTGAGTCGAATTCGTCTTCCGCTTCGCGTGGTCCCCGGCCTCGTTCGTCGGCTTGTTCGCGCTGGCGGAAGTAGACCTTGATCGGCACTTCCTGGAATGGAAGCTTCTCGCGAAGCACTCCCAGCAAGTAACGCTGCCAGGAATTGTCGAACAGCGATGGATTGTTGCACTTGCAAACAATGGTCGGCGGTTCGGTGGCGACTTGCGTGGCGAAGTAGATTTTGGGGACTTGGTTTTTGCGCACTGGCGGACGGTTGTCATGCACGGCCGCGCGGATCACGCGGTTGATCTCGCCGGTCGAGACGCGTGTGCGAGATTGCTTGAAAATGCTCTGCGAGAGATTCACCAGCTTCTTCACGTTGCGGCCGCTCTTCGCGGTCAAGAAGGCGATGGGAGCGAATCGCAACATGCCGAATTCGTGCGACAGGTACTCCCCCCAACGCTCCATCGACATTTCTTCTTCTTTGGCCAAGTCCCACTTGTTGATCACGAAAATCACCGGCTTGAACTGCGAGACGATTTCGTCCACCAGTTGCTTGTCAACTCGCGAAACGGTTTCCGTCGCGTCGAAGAACATGAAGACAACGTTGGAGCGGCGGATACTCTTTTGAGCGCGGACCAAGCCGTAATACTCGATGTCGTTTGCGAGACTCTTCCGTTTGCGGACGCCGGGCGTGTCGATGGCCAGCAGGCGTTTGCCGTCGATCTCAAAGCGGACGTCGATGCTGTCGCGGGTCGTGCCGGGAATCTCGCTGACAATGCAGCGTTCTTCTTCGGCCAAAGCGTTGATGAAAGTACTTTTGCCGACGTTGCGGCGGCCGACGATCGCGAACTTCAGTTCCGGCTCGGAGGCGAGCGTTGCTCCATCTTCCGCTTCTGTGTCGGCGGCGGCGGGCAAGTGCTCGAGGATCGCTTGGGTCAACTCGTCGCGATTGCGGTTACCGAGAACGCTGGTCGTGACCACCGGCACATCCATCATCCGGTAGAACTCGTGAATCTCGTCGTCGGTCTTCGGCGAGTCGCACTTGTTGACCACCAGCAACTTGGGCGTGTTGATCGGTCGCAACCGCTCGGCGACAACATTATCGAGCGGCACCAGTCCCTGCTTGCCGTCGACGACAAATAAAATCAGGTCTGCTGTCTCGATGCCGATTTGGATTTGCCGCTCGATATCTTCCGACAGGTCATCGCGGTCGACGATGCCGATGCCGCCCGTGTCGATCAGCTCAAAGTACCGATCCCCTTCGTTCATCAAATAGGTGACGCGATCGCGCGTCACACCAGGTGTCGGATCGACAACGGACACCAATTTATGGGCGAGCCAATTGAGAATCGAACTCTTGCCGACATTCGGCCGGCCAATAATGGCCACTTGAGGAACGGGCATGGGCGGGAATCATCCAAAATCAAAGGAAAGCGGACAGAGCCGAGAGTCTATCGTTTTTCGCGGGCTGACGACAGATTGCTGGGAAAGGTCGGAATTGATCGTTGGTTATTGGTCATTGGTCATTTAGGCTTAACAAGCGAGGTCGCACTCGTGGGGCAGGTTTTTAACCTGCCCGTCAAACACGAACTCTGATTTCGAGTGAAACACGAAATGTTGAACAGCGATATTTCACGGGCAGGTTACAAACCTGCCCCACGAGTGCGCTTGTTTGAGGTCTAGGGAGTAGCACTATGGCTTACTGTCTGAAACGAAACGAGTCTGTGTCCAAAGGTGTCAAACGAATTGTTCGCCGACAAGCTGACAACGCTCTGGACGAACTGACGGAACGTCACGCTGGCCGCGACTCGACGATTCACTCGGCACGCAAATGCTTCAAGAAAGTACGTGCCGTACTTCGCTTGGCGCGCGACGGTCTGGGCAACAAACGCTATCGGCGAGAAAATGCCTGCTTCCGCGATGCCGCTCGTCCTCTCACCGAGGTGCGCGACACGAAGGTACTCATTGAGTCCTTCGACAAGCTGATGAATCATTTTGCCGACGCGATCTCGACAAAAGCGTCCGCCAATGTGCGAGAGGGATTGCAGGCCAATCGCCGGGCGGTGCGCAAATGGGTGTTGAACGAAAGAAAGACCATCGCCACAGTGATCGAGGCGATTGAGAAATCGCGAGGCCGCATTCGCGATTGGGATTTCCGTCGCAAGGGTTGGTCAGCGATTTGCGCCGGGTTAAAGGGCATCTACAAGCAAGGTTATCGGGCCTGCGCGAAGGCCGGTGGCGATTCGACGGTGGAGCAACTTCACGAGTGGCGAAAGCAAGCGAAGTATCTCTGGCACGAACTGCAAATCCTCGAACCCACCCGGCCGGAGATCTTGGACGAGTTGAGCGAGCAAGTCCACAAATTGACCGACCTGCTGGGCAGCGATCATGACCTCGCGGTACTTCGCGCGACGGTCTCCGCCAAGCCCGCTGCTTTTGGAGATGACACCTCCTTGCGAGCATTGCACACACTCATTGACCGTCGCCGCGGCGAACTCCAGCACGAAGCTTTCGTACTGGGCCGATGCATCTATCGCGATAAACCCAAAGAGTTCACCAATCGACTCAAACAATACTGGAAGGTCTGGTGCGCGAAGACTGTTGACCTTCAACTCAACCCGCAGAGCCGCAGTATCGGTTGAAAGGGTTCGATAACTCGCGGCGATTCCATGCTCTCAGGTCAGGTCTTTGTAACGCAATCGCTTGCCGGGAACACTCTTCATCACCGCGACGAATCGCGACCCGTCATCACCTTTCCGCTCGTTGAACCGGAATGTCTTTTCGGCACAGTCACAGTACCGGGTGAGATTCTTCGGACTGACGGCGACGTAGGTTCCGCCGAGCATCCGCTTCAAGAGCGACCAGACATTCTCCATGCCGTTCGTGTGAACGTTGCCCTCAACGTATTTGACGGCGTGGTCGATCATGTCGTGGACGTAGAACTTGTCCAAACCCTCGTATGAAGCCAGCGAGTCGGTGTAGACCACTATCCCGGCTTTGACGTGCTTCTTGATTTCGTTCTGGAGTGTCTTGCGCTTCTGGTTCGGCACGACGTTCAATCGAACATGGCTCAGTTGGTCTTCCGTGCTGCGTTGCAAAATGCCGTGAACAATCGCCTTGCCGACCGCTCCACGGCCTTGCGGGAGTTGCATCCGACGCGAGCGGTGCATGTTCTTGAACGCGCCGCCGATAAACGTCTCATCGCTTTCGATCGTGCCTGTCAGTTGGTCGGACGTCTCTTCCGCCATCGCCACTCGGATGCGGTGCAGCATGTGCCACGTCGATTTCTGAGTCACGCCGATTGCTTGTGACGGTTCGCAACTGCTGATTCCGTTCTTGGCGTTCGTGATACACCACACGGCAACCAACCACTTGTCGAGACCGAGCGGGCTGTCTTCAAAGATCGTCCCGACTTTGGTCGAGAACTGTTTGCGACAGCACTTCATCTTGCATTGGAACATGCAACGCGAGGCAATCTCGCCGACTTCACGACCGCCGCACTTCGGGCAACTGATTTCACCGTTTGGCCATTGATATCGCACATGAACTTATGGCAGGTGTCGAGGTTTGAGAAGTAACGAACGGCTTCCAGCAGTGTTTGCGGTAAGGCTCTTCCGGTGTTCCGGGGAGGCCAGTTTTCAAGCCACGGATGAAACACGGATCAGGACAGCGAACGAGGCCAATTAGAATCGAGTGAGGTCACGAAACGAGGGTGCGTCACGCTTTCAAACCTCTGGCTTGTTCCATGCTTTTATCCGAGGAACAAAAACTGTTGTCTGACATTCCCGTCCGCCGCTTTTCTTGTTTTCCAATTCCCTGCCTCCTGTCCTGATCCGTGTTCAATCCGTGTTTCATCTGTGGCAATAATATTTCCCGAAGTGACCTCCCTGGATTACCGAATGAGCCTTGCTGAAAACCCTCCGGGTTAAACTCTAAACTCCTCAACATCGTCATACGGCCATCGCCGATGTCTGCATGGCAAATACTCCAAAAATCAAAGTCCCAAGTTTTCGACACGATCACCCGAAGCGCGAACCAGGCATCGATAACCCGAAGCGTGAGCGAGGGCGGTCCATCGACGGGACTCGCACCAACGCGTTGCAGAGCGGCCACCCTCGCTTGCGCTTCGGATCGTATGCACAGGTCGAAACACGCTCTCGGCCGCACGAAGAATAAATCTGGCGGCGTGGCGACTACTTGAGCGTTGTCGGCGGAGGGTAGCAAGAATGTATTTGCGAGTGGACCTTCTCTGGTCCATTGTGTCGGTCGCAGGAGGAGGAGTGAAATCCGTAACTCAACCAGAGCTCCTCACGAGTCTTACTGAAACTGTCCACAACATTTTTTGAACTTCTTCCCGCTGCCGCAGGGACACGGATCATTGCGGCCGACGTTTGGCGTTTCGCGATAGAATGTCCCAATCGTCTCCTCAAAGCGAGCACCAGCCGGCACCGCATCGAACATCGGCAGTGGCGAAAACTCGGGACGGTGGAAGGGCATGGGGGATTTTGGTCGTGTCGATTTGGGTTCCATGAAACAGGCCCAGTGCTCCAACTTAGCGACTGTGTCGGTCACCGCCGATCGTCTTTCGATCAGTCGCTTCATCGTGGCCTCCAAACCCGCCGCGAAATCTCGCTCAACACCTTCCCGGCCGATGATCGTGTCATCGATCAAATCTCGGTCGAAAGCGGCGCGAATTTCATCCATCGCCTCGCCCGGCCAAAGATCACACAGATCACAGAGGATGGCGGCACTCATGGTCAAATCACGAGCTGCGACGGCCTCGTGAAACAGCGTTTTCAACCAACCGACCACTTCGTCGCGTGGATGCAGCTCCCAAGCTGCCATCTGGGTCAATCCACTTACTGCGGCCCAGCGCACATATTCGTTGACGTCGCGATCACGAATCAACGCGAGCACTTCGTCAATCCGATCATTCGCTAATGCGTGAATCGTAGTCGTCCAGATTTCGTGAATGATGTCGCCAAACAATTCAAACGGTAGTTCGTCAGATAGACGCAACGCCGCCACAAGGGCAGGCCACGCTTCGCGAGCACGAAACTCCGTGAGCAAACAGAAGGCGAAGAAATGTCCGTTCGACTCCGGCACATTCCCTTCGCGAGCGGCCGCTGTCGCGTTTTCGATCAGGCGAATTAACGCGGGAATCACGACCGCGCGATGCGCCTGTGCCCACCGCAACGCCGCGATGGGCAGCTTCCCCTTTTCCGCATCCAACTCGGCGAGACATTGTTCGAGATCAAACACCGCGGTGAGGCTCATGCGCGAACTCCTGTTTTTCATCTTGCAGCTTCGACGCGGACGTGTCGTCGTCGGCAATGCCGTGACAGCATAACGGTCTGCGCGGATGTGTTCTAACAGAGCTGATGCGGATTCGTAGTCACGGGCTTCGCGGGTGTCGACAGCATGTTCATGGGGACGAGTTCACCTCGGAATGCTCTGGGGTGAGGAGCGACTGCGTGAGGCGGTCGACGTGTGCTTGCGCCTGCCTCAGCCGGGCCGGCATTGCTGGTCGAATTCACTCACGTTCGGCCGCTGCGTGTGCGTATGAAGTTGGGATCGCGGGCGTTGGACAGTGCCGTGTCGTAGGTAATGTCGCCCCGTTGGTAGAGTTCCAGCAGCGTGCCGTCCATCGTTTGCATTTGGTACTTCTTGCCGGTCTGCATCTCGCTGACGATTTGGTGAAACTGACGCTCGCGGATGTGATTGCGAACGGCGGGGGTGGCGACGCAAATCTCGCAAGCCAAAACTTGGCGAGTTCCGTCGGCACTGGGCAGCAGCTTTTGCGAGATGATCGCTTGCAGACTGTTGGCGAGTTGCGCCGTGATCGCGTTCTGTTGCCCGGCCGGGAAGACACTGTAGATGCGTTGCACGGTTTGTACCGAGTCCGGCGTGTGCAGCGTCGCCAGCACTAAGTGCCCTGTCTCGGCGGCGATCAGCGCCGTCTCGATTGTTTCCAGATCGCGCATCTCGCCGATGACGACGACATCCGGGTCTTGCCGCAAGACATGAACCAGAGCACTCCGAAAGGTCGGTACGTCGGTCATCACTTCCAACTGAATGACGATGCCGCGAATGTTTTCATGAACGAATTCAATCGGGTCTTCGATGGTGATGATTTTGGCTCGGCGCTGCTGATTGATGGCGTTGATCATGTAGTTGAGTGTGGTGGTCTTACCGACGCCCGTTTGCCCCGTGACCAACACCAGCCCAGACGGCAGACGTGTCAGTTCGGTCAGGATTGCGGGCAGCCCCAATTCGTCGGCCGGGCGAACGACGGTCTCGCACAGCCGGATCGCCATTTCGGGAATGCCCGACCGCTGATAGACGCTGACTCGAAAGCGGCCGATCTCCGGAAAGGTCCGCGAAAAACAAATCTGCCATTCGCGGTCGAACGCTTCGTTGAGCCGATCATTGAACAATTCCGCGGTCATCCGCCGCAACGTCTCTTCGTCCAACGCATCGCCGGCGATCGGCCGAATTTCGCTGTTAATGCGCACGACCGGCGCGAGGCCATGAATCAAATGGATATCGCTGGCCTTCAGCCCGCGTGCCCCTTTCAGGATTTTCTCGATGGTCCAGCTCACAATTCCGTCTTTCGTGTTATTGGCATCTCACTTCGTAGGCATGGATACAAGCACGACGCGCAAGCGAGGGGTTTCTTCGAGCAATCCTCGCTTACGCTTTTTGAAGTTGCGCAGTCTTGTTTTTCGCCCCAAAGGGGTGCAACTCGATAGCCCAGGGCGAAGCCCTGGGTGACGAATAGAACAACAATAAGA
>JAYVSP010000776.1:0-3475 GCA_043775215.1 Planctomyces sp.
AGGGGTTGCGTCGTTCAGCGATTGTGGATGACGTAACCCCTGCGGGGTAAATCGACCGTTCGATGACGTGACCCAGGGTAGCTCGCTTCGCTCGCAACCGCTGGGCTATGAGACACAATCCCTTCGGGATAAAGACAACGGAATTAGTTTTTGCACGCGTCCTTAGCACCGCAAACGGCTCTGCTTCTGTGCCTCCTTTTCAATGACCAATGAACAGCGATCAATAACCAACGACAAATTCATTCATGTGCAAAGTTCGGACAGTTCATCATGCAGCTCCGGGGACGCAGCTATCTCAACGGAGAGCCGATTTGCGTAACGGTGGCGGGGGATCGGATCGCTCGCGTTGAACCCGCATGGCCCACCAGTGATGCGGCCCAGTGGCCTTGGATCGCTCCGGGATTGTTTGATTTGCAGATCAACGGACATCAGGGAATCTGGTTCTGCGACCCGAAACTGACCGCTGAGCAAGTTCTGCAAACACTGGAAGCACACTTCGCGTTCGGAATCACGCGACTGTGTCCGACACTGATCACGGCCAGCTTCGAGGCTTTCTCGGCCGGACTTTCGGCGATTCGGCAAGCGTGCGAAGCGGCCTCCTGGGCGAATCAGATGGTGCCGGGGATTCATCTCGAAGGCCCATATCTCTCGCCGGAAGATGGTCCGCGCGGGGCTCACCCGCTGAAGCAAATCCGGCCGGCGGATTGGAACGAGTTCAGCCGCCTGCAAGACATATCCGGCCAACGCATCAAGCTAGTGACGATCGCTCCCGAAACCGGCAACGCCGTGGAGTTCATTCGTCAGGCGGTCGCTTCCGGCGTGACGGTGTCGATCGGGCACACCGGCGCGTCGCCCGAACAAGTGCTGGCCGCCGTCGATGCCGGCGCGACCATGAGCACGCATCTGGGCAATGGAGCTCACGGTATGTTGCGGCGGCATCCCAATTACATTTGGGAGCAACTGGGCGAGAGACGTCTCTTCGCTTGTTTGATCACCGACGGACATCATTTGCCGGCCAGCGTGATTCGATCGGTCGTGCGTGCCAAGTCGACGCTGCACACGATCATCACTTGCGACGCCGCTGGATTGGCCGGTTGTCCGCCAGGGGTCTATCAGATCGAATCGGGCGACGTCGAAATCCTGCCGGAAGGGAAGATCGTCATCGCGGCGAACTCGCAGTATTTGGCGGGATCGGCTCAGTTGACCGACACCTGTGTGGCCTATGCCATTCAGGCGGCGGGGCTGTCACTTCGGGATGCCTGGGACATGGCCAGCCGGAATCCCGCGCGAGCACTCAAGTTCGAAGAGCAACGTTTGGCCCGCGGCTCGCGAGCCGATGTGGTGCTGTTCAACTTCACAGGTCCAGGGGACGACATTCATATTCGCGCGACAGTCGCGGCCGGCGAATTGCGGTTCGGAACGATTGAGGCATGATCTGATCGCACCGTTCGCCAAATTCGCTCTCGGCGAGAGCAGGTAACACTCGGCCATCCGTAGAATTACGGTGGCTTCCTTTAAGCCTCTTGCGTCGTCTGTCTGGCGGACCTACGATCGGTCAGCGCGCGGGGACGATGGTGGATTCGCCGTGCCTCCGATGAATCTTGCAACCCTGATCCCCGAGCTAGTTGCGCCCACCTGAGCTCGAATTGCCAACGGTCGACAAATGTCGTTCCAGACTCTGGATGAGTTGCGGCGAGTGTTGATCGAGCTTCAGCTCGTGACACCGGCTCAATTGCAACTCGCCTTGGACCAGATGGCGGGGTTGACCCGTCAACCTGGCCCGTTGCTGGACTCGCTGGAACGGCAGGGAGTGCTCACGTCTTATCAGTTGAGCAAACTCCAGAAGGGCGAGACCGACGGCTTAATTCTCGGCCGCTATAAACTGATGTACCGCAATGCGTCGGGAAGTTTCGCTCGTGTGTTTCGAGCGTGTTCACTCGACGACGGCAGTATGATCGGCTTGAAAGTTCTGCGTCAGCGCTGGGCGGGCGATCCCAGTTACGTCAAGCAGTTTCACCGGGAAGCGGAAATCTGTCAGCGATTGCGGCACAAAAACATTGTGCCGATCTTCGATGTCGGCGAGGACCGCGGCGAGCACTTCCTGACGATGGAATTCATTGAGGGTGGCAATCTGCGTGAATTCCTGAAGATTCGCCAGAAATGCTCGCCGATCGAGAGTGCGCAGTGCTTGCTCGACATGTCCGAAGGGCTGGAATATGCCCTGTCGAAGGGCATGACGCATCGCGACTTCAAACTGACGAACGTGCTGATGGGCAGCGACCGAGTTGCTAAGTTGGTCGACTTTGGATTGGCCAGCGTGAGTGCGACCGAAAGCGGTACCGACGAAGGAAACCTGCGCGCATTGGAATACGCGACGCTCGAAAAAGGAACCGGTGCGCCGGACGACGACCCGCGCAGCGATTTGTTTTTCATGGGCGCAGTGGTTTACGAACTTCTCGCGGGGATTGCGCCGTACCCGGCAACGAAAGACCGTTTGGAACGGAAACAACTCAGTCGCTACACGAACGTCCGCCCAATCCGCTCGGTCAGCCCGCAGGTGCCGATCGTGCTGGGTGAAATTGTCGATCATCTGATGCGCGTGAATCCGAACGAACGTTATCAATCTCCTACCGAGGTGGTTCATGCCACTCGCCAAGCGATTAAGGAATTGGGGGGCGTTCCACGTGTTGAGACCGGCAGCGCCTCCAAAAGCGGTCCCGTATCGGTCCTGTGCATTGAGTCTCGCGTCAAACACCAAGACCTGTTGCGCGAGTATCTATCCAAGCAGAACTATCGCGTGCTGATGCTCTCCGATGTGCAGCGAGGTTTGACACGCATGCGAAACAATCCGACGGATTGCTTGGTGCTGATGGCCGAATCACAAGGCGAAGGCTTGGCCGAAGGTTTCCAAGATCTTCTCCGCTGGAAACGGACATCCAGTATTCCCGTCCTAGTTGTGCTCTCGCAAAAGCAGTCGGAATGGAAAACGGTGCTGGAAGGGGCTGGCCGAACTCGCGTCCTGACTCAACCCATTCAACTCCGCGACCTGCGCACAGAGTTGGAATCATTGTTGGGCAAGACTTGACCTATTTGACCGCTTGCCGTTATATCGTCGCCCCACATTGCTCCGCGGGAGTAGCTCAGTGGTAGAGCACCACGTTGCCAACGTGGTTGTCGCGGGTTCGATCCCCGTCTCCCGCTCTTTCCGACTGGACTTCGCGAATTCCATTCGCGGCTTGAATTGAAACGTCAGGCCTCGCGGCCAAAGGCTCGTGAGACTGTTTCAATCTTCAACGCGGGCAGAAAAGTCCAGTTTTTTCGTTTGTGGACAAAGGGGCAATCTCTGTGAGCACCGCAACTGCTGAACCGAATACTGATCTGGAAGAAAAAGTCACAGCCGCCGCCGAGGAGGCCGCCGCTTGGCGTATGACGCTGGGTGTCGATGTGCGCGACATCGGCCCGTGCAAAAAACATG
>JAYVSP010000777.1:0-3273 GCA_043775215.1 Planctomyces sp.
GAAGGAATTGAGCCGCGACCGTCAGGGAGCGGTCATAAGTCCTTGTCCGTCACACTCCCTGACGGTCGCGGCTCGAAAGATTCACAGGCTCGGAGCGACGTTTGAATCATTCAATCGTCGCAACGCGACGGCAGACGGTGCGCCCCACTGTCTGGGACTATAGCGGCGAACATCAAGTGACAGAAGGGCGACGGCCGAGCGAGCGAGGGTTCAACGAGCGGTGATTTCTCGGAATTGCGTCGCCGGGGACGTTGGATGGACGCTGGAAGGTCGGGTGAGGCGATTTTGAGTGGTCCGTAGACAGAGTTTGAGCTTGGAGCGGGTCGGCGCTCTGGCTCGGTGAGGACAGCGGGATGCGGGCGTCACGCGAAGAGGGCGCGGCTGTTGGAGATGCCTTGGAGCCAGCGGCGGTCTCGGCGGGCGGCTTCGGTGGCGAGACTTTCGGGGCGGCCCGCGGCGCGGCGGAACAGGTGGCTGAAATCTTGGATCAGGTCGAACCAGCCTTCCCCCGAAATCTTCAAACGCGCGAACAGAGGTTGCATTTCGGCGGGGATCGCGCCCCGTTTGTCGCGGCGCAGTTGACGGCCGGTCCAATCCAGAATGCTCAAGTAGTCCGCCAATGTCATCGGCAGGAAGCCTTTGTGTGAGGCGCGGCGGAGGCGTGCTTCGGGAGTCTGTCGGCGAGCCGGTCTGGCGGATGATTTGGTGGCGAGAGTCGCGGCGACTCCAGAATCTTTCGTCTCGCTGACCGACACGTCGTCCAGGTCGCGAGCCAACTCGATGGGACTCAGCCACCCGTCAGCGGCGGCCGAGAGAGTCGTCGGCGTTGCGGCGGCTTGATCGGTGTCGCGACGCAGTTTCGAGGATGCGGAACGTGTCGCCTTCACGGACTCCGCAGCCGCGACGGCCGACTTCAACGCCTGAATCCGATCGTAGGCCGAGGTGAACTGGCTCGTTTCCGGCGTCTTCGCCACGCCCGCGCGGATCGGATTCAAGTCCACGTACACGCAACAGGCCAAGAGCACCGCCTCATCCAGTAGCGGCTGACACTTGAAACGTCCCTCCCAGAAGCGGCCGGTGCATTCGTCCTCGCGGTTCGCCTGCCGAGCGATCGGTTCCGCCAGACAGCGCATGAACCACGACACGCTCGACAGCCGCTTCCGCCATTCTTTGACCTTCGCCGCGTCCGAGAGCATCGCCTGCAATTCATCCGCGCGCATTTCCGCCGGTGAGCCATTCTCGTCGCGCCGCCACGGGAACAGTCGCCACCAGCGCAATCCTACGGCGTTTTCTAATGCGCTGGATCGCTGCCCCAATTCTACTGATGATCATCACGACTCTGCAGGCCGAAGAGCTTCGCGGCAAAGTCATTTACGTTGCTGACGGTGACACGATCACCGTACTCGACGCCGGCAAAGTTCAGCACAAGGTTCGACTTCAAGGAATTGACGCACCAGAGAAAAGTCAGGCGTTTGGGACCAAGAGCAAGGAACGCATGACGGAGAAAGTAGCTGGCAAAGAAGTCGGCGTTCAGTGGAAAGAAAAAGACCGTTACGGACGAATTCTCGGTGACGTGCATTTAGGGAAGCAGGACATCAATTTGGAGATGGTTCAGGACGGGATGGCATGGCACTACAAGCAATACTCCAAATCGAAAGAGCTGGCGAACGCAGAAGAAGCTGCTCGAAAGGCGAAAAAAGGATTGTGGGCCGACAAAGAGCCGGTGCCCCCGTGGGAATTTCGCAAGAAGGAACGGGAAGGAAAGAAGAAATGAGCGTCCCGAACAAAGGCAGACGCTTAACACGCGCGATGTATTCCGCAACTACCGCATGCTGGATCGCACGTATTGGGCGTAAGGCGGCGGCCGAGTAAGTAGCCCTCACGACGCGCAGAACTGAAAGTAAATCTCCGCCGCCTGGCGGAGCTGTTCGATGTCGATCCATTCGTTGACCGTATGAGCTTGAGCAATATTGCCGGGGCCGAAGACGACCGAGGGAACTCCGGTGGCCGCAATGCGCGAGGCGTGAGTCCCGTACGGCACGCCAACTTTTCGATGCGTGCCGGCCACGGGAGTGATCTGTTCCAACAGCTCGTCACTCAACGGGCCATTATGTTCGTCTGACAATGAGACACCGACCAGCCACGGTGACAAATGCTCGACCTCGAAATCCAGTCGCGATTCCAAATGCTCACGGACTTGTTTGATCGCGTCCCAGCCGTCTTCGCCGGGGATCACGCGGCGGTCAATTTCGATCTCACAACTGTCGGGCACAGTGTTGACGCTGATGCCACCTGTGATCCGGCCGACGCTCAGTGTTGCCGAACCACACAGCGGATGTGGAGTGATCCGTTGCGGCAGCAACTCGGCGAACTCTTCGAGAGCCGTCAGGACGCGACCCATGCGATAGAGCGCGTTGATGCCGTCTTGCGGTGTTGAGCTGTGACAGGCTCGGCCGGAGGTGCGGATCTTCCATCGCGTTGCTCCGCGGTGCGCGACAACAACATCGAGTTCAGTTGGCTCGGCGATGATCGCGACGTCCGGTGGTCGACTGATCAGAGAACCGGCTCGCTGTGGATCGGACCAGAGCAGCACCAAGTCATTCACACCCAGCGACGTCGATTCTTCATCGCATGTGCAGGACAGAATGACGTTGGAAGTTCCGGCCGGCTTCTCCCGAACCAGCCGAACGAACGCGGCCAGCATCGCGGCCATTCCCCCTTTTACATCGCACGAACCGCGGCCGAACAGTTTGCCGTCGTTGATCACGGGATTAAACGGATCGCTCATGCCGTCGGTCGGAACAGTGTCTTGGTGAGCATCGAGCAGCACCGTCCGCCATGCACCGGGGACGTCATAACGCGCGAGCAAGTTCGCTCGGCCAGGAGCGACTTCAATTCGCTGCCACTTCACGCCCAGTCCGCGAAAACACGCTTCGAGGTAGTCACTGACTCGACGTTCGAGAAACTCCGGCCCGGATAAGTCTCGGCCCATGGGGTTTACGCTGGGAATCGCCACCAAGTCCTTGAGTAATTCTAAGGGGTCCATCGGGTTGGTCTCCGCTCGTGGTTAGGTGATACCGGCGGCGGAGTGTATTGTCGTCGCGATTGAAGATCACACGTACCCAATCTGCTCAAATCATTTCTGCCCGAACGATTTCACGATTAAGGACCGGCGCCGCAATTAGTTCCCGATTTGTTGCCACGGATTGATCGTTGAACCACAACCGCGCGTGTGACGCACACTGGCGGCGATTGGAACTCCGATGGCGAATG
>JAYVSP010000778.1:0-2844 GCA_043775215.1 Planctomyces sp.
CAGAGTTCAGATCCGAAGTCTGGCGACTTCGGCTACGACAGTTATTGATGCGCCGGTCCTAACTGCATTGCGCCGTGAAAATTCCACGAACGCTCACGCGGGCAACGGCGGTGAGTGATGCTGGACTGCCGGTTGCGTATGATGTCGCGCTTGGAATGCCGTTTCGAGAATACGAATTGCCGACTTGTTGCAGCCGAGTACGGTGGCTCTTACGATTCCCCACCGCCGTTTTTTGTTTGTCGGCGTCTGTCCTTATTTTGTTCCTCCGTTTTGAATTTTCTCAAGAGAGACGTCATGGCGACTTTGATCGTGCTCCAAGGGGGCAAGGCCGTCGCTCACCCGCTTAATGAGGGTGAGAACGTCCTGGGCCGGCATCCGGCGTGCACCATTCAACTCGACTCGAACACCGTTTCGCGCCGGCATGCTCAAGTGATCAAGCAGGATCACAATTACTTCATTGAGGATCTCGGCAGCGGAAACGGCACGTTCGTCAATGGCAAGCAGATCACCGGACGCTCGCCGCTGCATCACGACGACCGAATCAAACTCGGCCCGATCTTGCTCCGGTTTCAAACGGAGGGGTCGTCGGTGATGGCCAATCCGGCCAAGCCCGTGATTCCGCGTCCGTATGCCCTGTCAGAAACTTCCAGCGAAGTCGATTTCGTTGACGACACTGAAGAAGATACTTCGATCGCCGCTACGCTGGTTGGCGGCATGGGGAACACGTTCGGGGTGCTCGAAGTGCAACCCGAAACCAAGTTAAGGGCCGTGTTGGACATCACACGCAGCTTGGCTGGCACTGTCGACGTGAAGGCCATCTGCCCAAAGATTTTGGACACGCTCTTCGACGTCTTCCCCCAGGCGGATCGCGGCTGCATCTTGCTGAAGGACGAGGAGACCGGCAAACTCGTGCCGCGTGGCATGAAGCATCGCCGGCACGACGAAGATGCGACCGTCAAGCTCAGCCGCACAATTCTCAACAAAGTGCTGACAGAAAAAACCGGTATCCTGTCCGCCGATGCGGCGAGCGACTCGCAGTTTTCCGCCAGCGAGTCGATCTCCAGTCTGTCGATTCACTCGATGATGTGCGTGCCGATGATCGGCTTGGACGGCGAACCGATGGGCGTGATCAATATTGATACCCAGAATCCGCTTAGCCAATTCCGCAATGAAGACCTCGATCTGTTGATGGCCGTGGGCGGGCAAGCGGCCTTGTCGTACGACAGCGCGCGACTCATGGTCACGTTCATGGAAAAGAAAAAGCAGGACGGCGAAATGGAGATCGCGCGCAACGTCCAGCGCGCGTTGCTTCCCAGCGAGCTGCCGAAAGTTCCCGGCTATGAGTTCTACGCCTCGTATGATTCGGCTCAAGCCGTCGGCGGCGACTACTACGACGCCATGATGTTGGCTCCGAACCTGATCTGTCTGTCGTTCGGTGATGTGGCCGGCAAGGGAGTGCCGGGCGCGTTGATCATGTCCCGCATCGCAAGTTGCGTCCAGAACACGATGTCCTTCGTGCAAGAAGTCGGTCCGGCCATTGAGGCCATCAACCATCACATGTGCGCGAATGCGGTCGAGGGCCGCTTCGTCACCTTCGTGCTCGTCATCATCGACGTCACGACCCACGAATTGACACTGACGAATGCCGGGCACATGTCACCGATCATCCGCCGGCCGGACGGTTCGCTGTTTGAGTTCAACGAAGAAACCGTCGGTGTGCCGGTCGGCGTGGTCGATGGATATCCTTTTGATGTGATGCACTTCAAGTTGGAGCCCGGCGACTTAGCGGTGCTGTTCACCGACGGCGTCAGCGAAGCGATGGCCCCCAACGACGACCTTTACACGATGGAGCGGCTGCGGGAGTTCATCAAGAATGGACCGAAGAAGGCGGACGAACTCGGCAAAGCCTTACTGCTAGACGTCCGCCGCCACGCCAACGGCCGCCCGCAAAACGACGACATCACCATCATGACCTTCGGCCGTAATCCCGCATAGATTTTCGATTGCCAATTTCCGATTGCCAATTTGGAACCCCAAATCGGCAATCGGCAATTGCAAAATGGCAATCTCTATGACGACTTAATGACGATTTCGTGCGGCGCCTCGACCTTGCGATAACCGAGACTGCGGATCACTTCGAGAACTTCGCTCCAGGTGGGAAACGCACGTCCGCTACGGCGTTTGTAGGTGTCCATGGCGCTCATGAATTCGACTTCGTCGCCGGAATAGTCCCGTTCGCAGGTAGTCGGGTCAATTTGACGGCGGCGTTCGGTTTTGCGGCGGCCTTCCTGACGGCGATCTTCGCCAGGAAGTTTGGTTTGCGAGGGAAAGCTGCGGCGATCGTTGACGCGGCGATCGCTGCGAAGCCGCTGTTCGACGACCATTTCCATGTCTGCTGTGGCTGCGGGCATACTCGACTCCGATGAAAGAAGACAGGTCTACCGGGGCGTCTCCAAAACGTGCCCGGATTGCGGGCCGACAATGCCCCACGGTGGGCTCTCATTGTCTGACGTTGAAGTTTCGCACACATCCGCAGACTCGGCAAATTGCGACGATCACGAAGGCGGTAATTCTTGAGTCCAATTTAGAGATGGCGCAATCTCGCCGGTCATAACGGTCGTGCCAACTGACCGACGTGCGGCTCAAGTTTCTGCTAACGCGGCTGCTCCGCCTCGTGAATCGCGACGCGGAGCGTTGCGCCACAATTTGTACGCATCACGCTTGGCAAAGAGTCGGAATACGTGCCTACCAAAGGGTGCGGTAAATTTGCCTGGCCCACACTAACCCGAAGCGCCAGCGAGGGCGGGCGCTCCACGAGACGTCAAACGGAGAATGACATCTTGT
>JAYVSP010000779.1:0-12393 GCA_043775215.1 Planctomyces sp.
TGCCACGTTTTGTCCGTCAAACCCAGGGCGGCGCTACGCGGCTGACGCCGCTCCGCTCTGCCCTGGGCTTTCGAGTCTTGGCCCTTTGGGCCAGGACGATAGCGCAACTTCAAAGAGCAGGAGCGAGGGCGGGGGCTTCACAGAGCGCAAAATCCGCCGCCTTTCGGAACGGCTGCCATCGCTGACGCTTCGGGTTACAATTTGCGAGGAAAAAGGTTCTCAAGTTGCCGCTTTCGCCCTCATCATCCGCAGCGTAGAATTTGATGACACTCGCGGGCGTCGCGAGTCCTTTCCTGGTCCGTGGTAACTCCGCATGTCCGAAGCCACACTCTCGTTCGAAAGTCAGGATCTCGTCCGCACCCTCTTTGGAGAACGCGACCGGCACCTGCGCAAGGTGCGAGATTCCGTTGGCGTCGACGTCGTGATTCGCGGGGACGAGTTGCACCTCTATGGCACGGATGCTCAAGTTGAACGGGGCCGCTCCATTTTCAACGAGTTGCAATTGCTCATCGAAAAGCACGGGCTGCTGCGCGACATTGAGGTTGTGCGAGTCATTGAGGCTCACAGTGTCGGCGGCGGAAATGGCAATGTCGCAAAGCTGAAGACCGTCGCGGAAGCGGGCGGGATTTCGGGCGGCATTGAACTATTCGAGAAGGCCAAGAAGATTCATCCCCGGACGGCCGGGCAGTTTGCGTACATTGAGGCGATCCGCAATCACGACATCGTGCTGTGTGTCGGTCCGGCGGGATCGGGGAAAACCTATCTCGCGGTCGCGATGGCCGTGAATGCTCTGCGGCAGGAACAAGTCCGCAAGATCGTGCTGGTGCGGCCTGCGGTCGAAGCGGGCGAGCGGCTCGGTTTCTTGCCAGGCGATTTGCACTCAAAGCTCAACCCCTACTTGCGGCCATTGCTCGACGCGCTCAACGACATCCTGTCATTCGAGCAGGTCAAACGCTATCTAGAGAACGACGTTATTGAGATCGTTCCGCTGGCCTACATGCGCGGCCGCACGCTCAATAACACCTTCGTGATTCTGGACGAGGGGCAGAACACCACGATTACCCAGATGAAGATGTTTCTGACTCGCATGGGACAGGATTCCAAAATTGTCGCGACCGGCGATGTGACGCAGACCGACCTTCCCTCGACGGTCCGTTCGGGGCTGCTGGATGCAGTCGGGCGTCTCGCACATTTGCCGGGATTAGCCTGCGTGCATCTGACGACGAAAGACATCGTGCGGCATCGACTAGTGGGCGAAATCGTGAAAGCGTATGACGGCGACTACGCCGTTTCTGGAAAGCGACATCGCCCCACTTAGAAACCTGGCAATTGCCGATTGCCGGTTTGAGACCACGAATTCCACGATCGACCTTCAATGAGTCGCAATCGCCAAATCCATGATCCTATTTGGACCATCTTCGTTCCGTCGCAAGCGAGCAGCTCGGCTATCGGCCGTCGGCGAGTCTTCGTTTTGGACGCAGGTCAGCGACGCGATTTCGGATCGTAGCGTGCTGTTGCGTCTGATGCTCTGCCTTTTCGCGATGGTCTTGCTGCTACTGGGCGTCGAGGCCTGGCGGACGCCGTTCACTTACCGGTTGGGAGACCATCAACCGCACGGTGTGCTGGCTCAAGTGCCGTTCAAACGAATCAATCGGTTTGAGACAGAACGAGCTCGTGCGCAAAGCGAGGATCAAGTCCCGTTCGTCTTCCGGCTGGAACCGAATCCGCCGCGCGAACTGCTCGCGGCGCTGAAGGCCGATCTGGAAGAGATCGCGCATGCGGACATGTTGGAATCTGTGCGGCCGAGCACTCGTGCTGCGTTTGGTTTGTGGAATGAGGGAGATCATTCGCTAGACGACATGACGCCCGACAAATACGAACAGGAATTCAAAACACTCCGAGCCGCGATTGTTTCCGGCAGCCAGTTCATCCCTGCGCCAGCCGACATGACCGATCGTATCGCGCAGCTCTTGGGAGACACGGAGAGCTTCCTTAAGCCGCTGAAAAAGTGGGGCGTGGTCGATCCGTTTGAATTGAGCCGCAACAAAATCGATCCCCGCCGCTCCGACCAAAAGCTGGCGATTCTGAAAGCGGACGAGCCGAAGACTCGCGATGTCGCGTCGCGAGTGGCCGCGTCGCGGGATGTTGTGTCGCCGTCGGAGGTCTTGCTGAGCGAACTGCTGCAAGAAGAGGGTGCGCTCGGTAAGGCGTGGCCACAGTTCCCGCGATTAGCCGTTATCCGGAAGCCGTTGGAGCGGTGGCTGTCCGCGAATCACAGCTTTCTCGTGTCGCTACGCTATGACCCTCAGGTGACACACGCGGCACGGCGAGAAGCTCGCCAAAAAGTGCCGCTCTTCACCGTTCCCTACAGCCAAGGCGACGTTCTGGTCCCACCCGGCCACATCATTGACGAGACGGCACTGGACGTGCTGCGGGATGAATACGACCAAGTAGAGCGGGACATTTCATTACGCGACCGTATCTTTCGCTTGATCGCGGTTTTTCTGCTCATTCTCGTACTGGCTGTGTTCATTGGCTACTACTTGGTTAGCAATGAGCCACGTATCGTGCAGAGCATCAGTGCATTGGCGGTATATTTCGGCGCGATCGTGTTGGCGGCCTTCTTGGGCCGCGTGCTGAGTTTCGATCCGTGGCGGGCCGAGATCATCCCGTTGATGGTCACAGTGATGGTTCTCGCAATTGCCTACAATCAAGATTTGGCCGCGCTGACCGCGTTCACACTGAGCTTGCTGCTGACCTTGTCTTCTGTGGTCGATACCGGCGAGTTCGTCGTCTTGATGAGCGTCGCGGCTGCGGCGATCGTGCCGCTCAGCCGAGTCGGGTCGCGGTCGTCGCTGATCAAGATCGGGTTCTGGTGCGGAATCGTGTATGCCGCGGTGACTTGGGGCACAGCGATCATCAAGACGCAATCGCTGCACCTGCTGTGGCACGATCAAGCCCTGCTGCTGCACAGCCTGCGCGGCGCGGGCTGGTGTCTTGCCGCAGGCTACATCGTCGCCGGCAGCCTGCCGTTCATCGAAGCCACGTTCGGCATCGTCACCGACATCAGCTTGCTGGAACTCAGTCATGTGTCGCATCCGCTCTTGCAAGAACTCGTGCGGCGAGCCCCCGGCACTTACAACCACTCGATCACTGTGGCCAGTCTGGCCGAAGCGGCCGCCGAGAAGATCGACGCGAACGGCCTCTTGGTCCGCGTCGGAGCCTACTTTCACGACATCGGCAAAATGTTCAAACCCAGCTATTTCATCGAGAACATGGGTGAAGGAGCCGCCAGTAAGCACGAACACCTCAATCCCACCATGAGCACGCTGATCATCATCGGCCACGTCAAGGACGGAGCCGACTTGGCCGAAGAGCACAACCTGCCGAAGCCGATCATCGACTTTATCGAGCAACATCACGGTACGACGGTGGTGCGATACTTTTATCACGCCGCATCGAAGGCCGCCGAATTGCAGCCCGATTCCATCGAAATTCAAGAGTCGAACTTCCGCTATCCCGGCCCGAAGCCTCAAACGCGCGAAGCCGGCGTCCTGATGCTGGCCGACGCCGTCGAAGGGGCCAGCCGCACGCTTAGCGACCCAACCTCCAAACGCATCGAAAGCCTCGTCCGCGCCATCACGATGGACAAACTCCTCGACGGCCAATTCGAGGAAAGCACGCTCACTCTCAGCGAGATCAACCAAATCCAAGACTCGTTGACCATGTCGCTGATCAGCATCTTCCACACGCGCATCAAGTACCCCGAACAACGAGCGGGTTGATGAAGAAAAATCCCCAATGCCCAAATCCCAATGTCCAATGTCCGCATCCATTCGTCGTGTCCTTCGGTTCGTCGTGACAATTTCAATCGAATCACCAAGCCACGAAGGACACGACGAATGAACGCCGAGCGGGAGTGGCATGTCCCGGTCTTGGCGAAGTGGATATTGTGACGATAGCATTTTGGGAGATACCCATCTGACGGTTGCAACACTGTCGGTTCATCAATGAGTTGGGAGCAGATTTCGCGATGCCGGTCGTAATTGTTGACGAGCCACTGCAACAGCAACTCGAATCGCTGACGACATCGGCGCAAGTCCGAGGCCGCAATGGTCGCGTCTTGGGCCGATTTAGTCCGATGACTCCCGTGGACGGGGATTCCGATTCATGGACCGATGAGAAAAATCAGCGCCGGTGCGACTTGATTGATCTCGAAATCGCGGGTCAGCTTTCCGACGAAGAACGCCAAGAGTTGACGATCCTCCAGGATGAGATGTTGCAGTACCGCCGAAAAGTCGCTCCGTTGCCGATTGAGGAACTCCGTGAACTTCACGCTCGCCTGATGCGGGACGCATCGAAATTGGACTCGGAAGGATTGCCGTGATGTTCGTGTTCGAGTATCCGGCCGAACCTCATCAGCGAAAGCATGGCCCGCAAGGTTATGCGGATTACGAGAGCTACCGTCCTTGGCTGCGTGACGAATTCTCATTCCGTTGCGTTTACTGTTTGCGGCGCGAAGTTTGGACGATTCGTCGCGGCAATTTCGTGGTCGAGCACATCCTGCCACAGAAGTGGTATCCGCTTCACGAATTCGACTACGACAACCTTTTGTACGCTTGCCAAAGTTGCAACGCGGCCAAACGAGATCGGCTCGTTCCAGATCCGTTGTCCGTGTTGGTAGCAAGTGACGTTCAAGTGGATGAAAACGGCACGCTCTTCACCAAATCACCAGCCGCACAACACCTTGTTCGTAAGCTCGGTCTCAACGGTCCAGAGTTCTGTGAATTTCGCCGACTGATGATTGATATTCTAGGTTTGGCGAAACGTGTGGATCCCGATTTGTTTTCGCGGTTGATGAGCCTTCCCTCGGACCTTCCACATTTGGCGACGCTTCGGCCACCGGGAGGCAACTCGCGCCCATTCGGCATCGCGCAGAGTTACTGGACACAACAATACATATAGTGAGACTGACTTTTTGACGTCACGTATCCACCAAAGTGATGTCGAACGATCGCACCTAGCAAAGCCAAACATGCCCGCTCGCCGCTCTTTCCCACAGTCCATTCCAGTCAAGTCAGCGGAGTTCCAAGTCGACATCGACGACTCACAAGACGTTCTGAAAGTCGATCCCGAATATATCGCCGAAGTTGTCCGCCAGGTTCTCGCCATCGAACGCTGTGCGAGTGCCACGATCAGCGTGGCGATTGTCGACAACGAGACGATTCACGATCTCAATCAACGTTACCTGCAACACGACGATCCAACCGACGTCCTGAGCTTTCTGCTGGAGAGTGAGCTCGATCCGGCAGTTCTGCCGATTCCGAAAGGCGCTCCGCGCGGGACGGGCCTGCGAATTGACGGCGAGATCATTGTCTCGGCCGAGATGGCAAAACAGGTGGCGGCGAAATATCGTTGGCGGCCGGTCGACGAGCTGACCTTGTACATCGTCCACGGCCTGCTCCACCTGTGCGGCTACGACGATCTCTCCAACAAGGAGCAACCCTTGATGCGGCAACGCGAGCAGGAAATTCTGAAGACCTGGAAGCTCACACCGCATTACGCCGACGAGTGACCTTTGAATTAGCACCAATTCAAAGGCAGAATCATGGAGACCTGGGGAAACCGAGAGACGACCTCATTTCGCGACATTCACTCGCACAAGGCCAAGCAAAGCTGATGCAGGCCAAATTGGAGCGGCCTCTTATGATTCTGCCCTCGCATGATTCTGCCAAACCAGCCGTTCCGGCCAATTCGCCGTTTCGGCGACAGACCACGCCCGGCGCGATGCCGGGGACCATAATTCCGCCGCCGGGCGCAGCGCCGACGCGGGCGACGGTCATCTGTTATTCCGAGACCGAGATCCTCGAACAGCCGCTGACCGATCTCGGGCAGTTGGTCGATTTGCTCGAAGACTGGCCCGTCACCTGGGTCAACATCGACGGTTTGAGCGATGCCGTCTTGCTGGAAGGACTGGCCGGGCTATTCGGCATTCATCCGCTGTCGATGGAGGACGTCGTGCATGTGCATCAACGTCCGAAGGTCGAGAATTACGGCGATTATCTATTTCTGGTGACTCGCATGGTCGAAGACGACGACCCGTTGATGACCGATCAGACCAGCCTGTTCATCGGCAGCAATTTCCTGCTGACCATTCAAGAGCGTCCCGGCGATTGCCTCGATCCCGTGCGACAGCGGCTCCGCGGGAAGGCGGGGCACATTCGGCGGGCCGGACCTGATTACCTGGCTTACGCGGTGCTCGATGCGATTCTGGATGGCTACTTTCCGCTCGTCGAACTCTATAGCGATCGCCTGGAAACGATTGACGATGCCGTCACAAACGCTCCATCACCGCGGATCGTTTCCGAACTGCATCGGCTCCGTGGCAACTTGCTGCAAGTTCGCAAGATTGTGTTCGCACAACGAGATGCTCTGAACGAATTAAGTCGCGACATCTCCCCGTTGATTGCTCACGACACGCGGGTGTACCTGCGCGACTGCGTCGACCACACGGCTCAGATTTTAGACGTCGTCGAAACATACCGCGAGATGTGTGCCGATCTGCGCGACTACTACCTGTCGCGCATGGGGCATCGCACCAATCAGGTGATGAAAGTACTAACGATCATCTCCACCATCTTTCTGCCGTTGAGCTTCATTGCCAGCGTGTATGGCATGAATTTCGACACCAACCAGCCGTTCAACATGCCCGAACTCCGCTGGGCCTTCGGCTATCCGTTCGCTCTGGGACTGATGAGCATGACCGCGATCAGCCTGTTGATTTACATGTATCGCCGCGGCTGGCTGGATTCGTAGTATCCGAGTTAAACGGTGTGATTCATTCGCAGCCACAACTGCCACGCCGTGGTGCAGGTCGCGACGACCAAACAGTAGTACGCGAACCAATGCAGCTTGCGTTGCGAGAGGACTCGAATCAGCAGCCGCAACGAAAAAATTCCGACCACAAACGCCACGAAGGCTCCGAAGGCAAGCACTTGCGGAGAATAGCCCAGTTCCTCGCCGCGAAGCAGTTTGCGGCCTTCGAACAATGCCGCGCCGCCGATGACAGGCACTGCCAGCAAGAAACTGAATGTCGCGGCAGCCTGCCGAGTGAGGCCCGTCATTAGCCCGCCTGCGATCGTGCTTCCTGAACGAGAAACCCCGGGCAGGATCGCCACCGCCTGAAAGAAACCGATCGCCACTGCGTGCTTTGCCGGGATGTTGTCGAGTTCGATCAAATTCAGTTCCAGTCGTTGTCCCAACAGTAAAACGGCGGCCGTCACATACAGGCACAGGCCGGCGATCAGTGGCGTGGAGAAGGCCGCCTCGAAGAAATCATGAAATGCCACGCCGATTACGCCGGCCGGAATTGTTCCCAGAATGACGGCCGCGAGCAGTTTCGGGCGTCGCAGAGTGCTCAACAGCTCGCGCCAGAAGACCACGATGATCGAGAACAACGTGCCGACATGCAGAGCCACGTTGATCTGCATCTTGGCCGTGTTGCTGGAGACAGTTCCGAACGCGAGATCGAGTAGGTCGCCAAAGATGACCAAGTGCCCCGACGAACTAATCGGCAAGAACTCCGCAATTCCTTGCACGACCGCCAGAATCAGCGTCTGCCAAAGCTGAGCACCATCCATGGGCAACCTCTCGCATCGTTTGCTGTATCAATAAAAGCGAGCATCTTGCTCGATGCGACCAAAATAGCACCACTATCGAATTCGGTCGAGGTGAAATGCAGACCCATGAGGTAGCGAAGGGGTCGGCGTTCCACCTACTTTTTCAATGCACGCACGGCACTCTTGCCCCGCCCTTCCGCCGTGACGGACAGGAGTGCCCGTCCTACATCGCGGTGACTTCTCTCACTTCCACGCAGCCATTTTCGTTTGATCGTTGCGCGGCGGATCGGTCGTTACGTGGCGATGTTCTTTGGCGGAGGCGGCATCGGTCGGGCGGAGGAAAATGACTCCCATCACAGTCAGCAGTGCGGCAGCGACGATGCCGACAACGATCGTGACGGCGGGATGCCGTCGCGCGATGCTCACAATCCCGCTCGCGTTCTTCGCTCGTGAGACAACCTCTTTCGCTTTAGTGATGACCTTCGTCGCGGTGGCATCTCCGGCCGAGCCTGATTTCGCGGTTTTGGTGACCGAACCTTTGGAGGGACTCGACTCGGCAGGCTTGGCCATCGCAGCAGTCTTGTTCAGTACGGCCGACTTGGGCTTAAGCGATACCGGTGTCGGTGAGGGTGTCGGTGAACTTTCGGCCGCAACGACGTCCGCCGACTTTTTGGCAACTCCGGACGCCGATTTCAGATTACTCGCCATCGCGGCCAGAGCGCCGTCTTTGCGGTGCGTTCCGGAGCCTGAAGTGGAAGTGGACTTGAGATTCGACGTCTCGCCGCTGGAATCGGTCGCCTCACCTTGGAAGGCGGTCACATTGCTTTTCAGCATGTCTCGCAAACGCAAAGCGGCGTACAGTGGCAGATGCTGTTCTTTCCATTCGTCGCTGGCGAATTCGAGCAGCCAGGCGGTCAGATCGTCCGCCAACTCGCGAGCGGTTTGATAGCGGTCGTCCGCCTTCTTGGCGAGCATCCGTTCTAGAATCTTCGTCAGCGATTCGGGGACGTCCGGGCGCTCATTGATGACAGGTGGCACCGGCTGCGATTGATGAGCCATCAAGCGTTGAACAAGCGTCCCTTCCGTAAAGGGGGGATGTCCGGTCAGTGCAAAGTAAAACGTACATCCCAAGCCGTAAATGTCAGCGCGCGAGTCAACCGTGTGGCTGTCGATCGCCTGTTCCGGCGCGAGGTAATCGGCCGTGCCGATGACTCGTTCGTCGTGCTTCAACGTCAATGACTCTTCGTCCGTCGTCTTGAAGAAGCGAGCCAGGCCGAGATCCAGAATCTTCAACTCGCCGCGGTCGTTGACCAGCAGATTGTCTGGCTTGATGTCGCGGTGGACCATGTTCACCGCGTGGGCATGAGCCAGTCCTTCTGCCGACTGCCGGATCACGTCGACCGCCAGGACCAAGTCGATATGGTGATCTTCTTTCTCCTCGACCAGTTTCGAGAGGGCTTTGCCTTCCACGTACTCCATTACCAGGAAGTGGATCTCGGTGCCCGCTTCGACCTGCTTGTCGACGTCATACGCTCGAATGACGTTAGGATGATTGAGGGCCGCGACCGCTTTGGCCTCGCGGAAAAAGCGGCCGAGATACGACGTGTCCGCCACTTTGTCGGCAGGCAACACCTTGATGGCACACAGGTGCTCCATCATCACATGCCGGCCGAGGTACACCGCGCTCATCTGCCCGGTTCCCAGCAGCCGCATCAGGCGGTAGCGTCCGAGGAAGAATCCCTTGTGCCGACCTTGCAGCAGTTTGTCAGCCTGCCAACTGGTGAGCATTTCGCGGCGAATCAGTTCCTCGGCGATCGTGCGCGAGTCGCCGACGTCGGCACCCGTCGCACGCATCTCGCGCACGACGGCGTCCAGCGGCTCGGCGTCAACCAATCCGCTGGAGCGAACTCCGTTAAGGAATGAGGCGGAAGTCAGTTTGATGGTCATGATGTCACCAGGTCAGAAGTCAGAATTCAAGTTTTTTAGATTTCAGATTTCAGTCACACGAACAGCGCGTGTGAGTTTCGGTCTCGGAGGTTAGAAGCTCGCTCGAAGTAGTCGTTGCCGAGGTCGGCGAGCTGGGATTCGTGCATCAAATTGCCAAAGTGTTCGAGAGCCTCCATGAGTTCATCGGATGCTGCTCCATATTTCCGTTCGCGCAGTTTGAGTGCTCGCTCGACAGCAGCTTCGGTTTTGTCGGGTTCGCCGCGCGCTGCCCGTACTTCCGCGAGCTGCTCGACGTACGGAATCATGTTGGGGTGATTGCCGCCGTGCTGACGTTCGGCCAGCAGAAGCAGTTGCTCGGCGGTTTCTAATGCTTGGTCATGTTGCTTGAGGAGGAGGTACAACTTGGTCAGCCGGCTGAGTACTGGCAGTGACTCGTACGGCCGAAACTGCTGCTGCGGCTCTCGCAGCAGCAGTTCTTCGCGTGAGTATTTTTCGACAAGCATTAACTGATCGAGCGCCAAGTGGGCATCAGCCATCGTCCCCAGCGTGTCGGCATGCAGGGACGGCGTGCTGGCAAGCGTCTGTGAATGCCGTTTGATTAGAGCAGTACACAATTCGATGGCACGTTTCGGCTCATTGTCGGCAACCATCAGTTTGGCCAGACGGTGCGTTGCTTCCGCGACGCTCATGTGCCGCTCGCCGAACTGCTGGCGGCGGATTTGCAAAGCCTTGCGATATGAACTCTCCGCCTCGGAATAGACACCGCGCGCGACAATTGTGTCTCCCAGCATGAGCAAGGTCGACGCGACTTCGGGATGGTCCTTGCCCAAGATGGCTCGCAGCAAATCCAGCGCGCGGCGGTGATAGATCTCCGCCTGCTCATTGTTGGCGCGTGCCGCGTACAACTTGCCAAAGGTGTTGAAAGTGTCGGCGATCGCCGGGTCGCGTGCGTTTTGTCGTGTCTCTTGGATTTCGACCGCTCGTGCCAAGGCCTGTTGGGCGCTGCCGTGTTGGCCTCCCGCGATATGCAACTTGCCGAGCAACGTCAGCGTCAAAGCCACCTGCGGATCGTTCGGGCCGAATGCCTTCTCGTAGATCTCCGCCGCCCGCCGATATGTGGACTCAGCCTCATACGAGCGTCCGGTGGCCAACTGGACTTCCGCGAGATACCGCAATGTGGAGGCGTGTAAAGCCGGATGAGTATCCGCATGGAGTTGCCGAATCAACAGCACACGTTTGAAGAGCGATTCAGCGGCCGAGTGTCGTCCATCGTCGAAGCGAATTGCCGCGAGGTTGGCCCAACTTTGAGCCACCAGCGGATGCTTGCGACCGAGAAGTTTACGACGAATCCACAACGCCTTGACCGCTTGACGCCACGCGTCGCTCAATTGACCTTGCAGCCGGAACACTTCGGCCAGATTGTTCAAGGTGGTCGCAATCGCGAGGTCTGTGGACTTGCGGTCATCCTTCATGAACTGAATGTTGAGCTTCAACAGTCGTGCGGCGAGGAAGTACTCGCCACGAGCCACATGCAGTGCCGCCAAGTTATTCCGCGTGCGGGTTACCTCGGAATTCGCGATGTGAATATCACCTCCTTGCAGTTCGAGAGCTTCTCGAGCGAGTTCCATCGCGTCGGTGTACCGGGCTTCGGCGAACAGAGCTTCGACCAACTGATTCAACACGCTGGCAAGCTGTGCGCGGCGCTGATCGCCATACGACCGCAAGATGGACTGAGCGCGCCGCAACACGACGACGGCTTTGGAGTGCTCGTGCAAGGCCGATTCCAGCGAGGCAATCTGAGCCAGACTTTCGGCGACTTGATAGTGACTGTCACCCAAGGCGGCGACTCGAATCTCAAGAGCCTCCTCCAGCACCGGCCGCGCCTCTGCCATGCGGTGTTGAGCCAAATACAACTTCGCCAAGCCCTGCAACACCCGGAATAACTGCGGATCGCGAGCCGGACACTGGCTACGAAGCTCTGCCAGTTCTCGGAGCAGGATGATCTCAAGCGAAACGTCAGTTTCGGACATGACTGACTTTCACAACCGCTTGCTCGCACGGTGTCGTTGACGGAATGTTGGACGCACAAGTGGATCCGAGGTCTGGATCCGAGGTCTGGCACTTCGGAATTTCGGAATTGGCCGATTGGAGTCTTTCGTGGTGAACCAGCGGCAACCGGCCAATTCCGAAATGCCGAAATGCCTGACCCCTTGCCATTCAACTCTTGCCCATTAAGGCGTGAATGCTTTCTCCCTCGACAATGTCATAAGCCAAGTCGCTGTCGGAAGTGCTGGACGCGACGTCACGCGCGATGGACTTGCCGCCGCGCGAAGTTCTCGCCTTTGAGGTCGCGGCCGGCATTTCTTCGGATTCCGTCTTTTCGTCCAGAGCCTTCATCAACTCCTGATAGACCGCGACCTGCACGTCATTGGACTGGAACGAATTCACGACCGAGGCAATGCCGGGCAGATACGCGGTCAGGATTCTCCAACGCGAGGAACTACTCATTGCAGGACTCCTTGGGGAGTGCTCCGGCATGACGGAGCTTTGGAACTTTGCGAAAGACTACATACCAGTGCGGCGATGCATCGCCGCCTTCCATTGCGGCGGAGCCGCCTTAATTTCAATAGCATCGGTAACAAGACTGAAGGAAATTCAAAGGCGGCTCCGCCGCGAAGGACAGCGGCGATCCATCGCCGCACTCCAGGTGCTAAGTGGACTCGCAGAGAAAGTTATGTAGCCACGTTCGCCAGAACGTGGGTTTTTCGGCCATTCGCCCACGCTCTGGCGAGCGTGGCTACCCAGAGATCAATGCGGGGCCACTTAG
>JAYVSP010000780.1:0-12113 GCA_043775215.1 Planctomyces sp.
GCGGCATGAAAAAGACTCCCGACCCCATCGGGTTGGACCGACCTGTGATCGCCACGAATCACGCACGGTTATTTAGAGGAGTCTAAGAGGACGAGGAGGCCAAAAACGGGAACGAGCCAAGACCGCACGCCTGCATTGAATCTGCGACACGGAAGAAACTGCAAGCAAAGTTTACGCTGCCTCGCCAATCTTTGCTGCTTTCCAGTATTCCGGTTGTATGATGTAACATAGCGTTGGCATCTCTACCCAGCTTACCAGATTCTCCGATCGTTTGATCTAAATGTATGGTATCACGTTCACTGACTCTGCTTTCTATAGTGGTTCGCTGAACGAAGAAGTCAAAGGACTTAAAGGACATCGCATCGGCGTGTCGAAAATAGTGGGCAGACAGTTGGCGACGGAACGATTCACTGAGCCGCGTGAAGCGATTGTCACAAGGCTCCGGAAACGAACGCCGACACAGGGGGGCTTGCTGCTGGGAGTTGTTTGGCTCGCAATGACGGTGAAAATCACCGAAGTCCGCGAGGCAAATGATTCCACTGCTGCCGGCCGTAGGCGATTGCGGACGGGCAGTTTAGCTGCTCACCCCCCCGATGTCGTAAGGGAGTTTTCAGCAGGATCGGAACGGAGTCAGTAACAGATTCCTGCGTTCAGTCGTACTGGCGATGGCGGAGCCATGGCCACTGGAACAAACCCTGAGACAGACCCAACCCAAGTCACGGTGGTTCTCTTGAGGACCAGAAGGCTAGGAGAGCCGACCATCGTTCTAAGGGGGGTGCCGAGGCGGAAATCACGATTTCCACCACGGCACAGAGTAAGTGATTGGAGCCCGCGATGAAAACGATCTTCACTACTGGTCAGGTAGCAAAGATCTGCAAAGTGGCACCCCGCACTGTCAGCAAATGGTTCGATTCGGGCCGCTTACGCGGATACCGAATTCCCGGTTCTCAAGACCGACGCATCCCGCGTGAACACCTCATTCGTTTCCTCAAAGAGCATGGTATGCCGCTGGGCGAGCTCGAAGATGAAGCGATGGGCAAAGTCTTGATTGTCGGTGCCGACCAAACGATTCGTGGCAGCCTTAACGAGATGATGGGCTCAGATGAGTTCAAGCTCGAGACGGCTCAAAGCGGATTCGAGGCCGGGATTCAGGCCGAGTCATTGCATCCGGATTGCGTGGTCGTTGACTTCGCAATGGGACGCAGCGACGCCCTGATGATTGCTGCCAACCTGCGGAGAAATCCCGAGTACACTGAGACGGTCCTGATCGGACTTCTCAGCGATGAAGACAACGCCAGCGGTTTCGACCGCACGATCTTCAACGAAACGTTCCGCAAGCCATTTGACGTGGCCTTGTTGGCAGAACGCGTTCGGACTCTGGTGGGTCGCAAGAAGCAACTCGTGTGATTTTGCAGAAAGAGAACGGTGAAGCCCACCGCCGGAGCGCGATTGGCGCCAAGGACGGCTCCGCGGCCGTCGGCTTCCCGACCAGCCTGATATCAGTGCAGTAACAGAAACTCGGCCGTAACCGGCCGAGTTTTTTTGTTGCGCCTCGTCCACTTCAAAAATCAACAATCCTTGTTCATCAATCGCTAATCGAGTTGGAGCAAGCCGATTAGCGATTGATGAACAAGGATTGTTGATTTTTGAAGTGAGGAAACCCGCCACCAACATTGTTTGTATTCCATCTTTCTGGCTGCCATGATTCTGCCATGATGAGCGAATCGGAATTTGAAGTTGTGGTGATCGGCACCGGCCCGGGCGGCGAGGGGGCCGCGATGCAGGCCACGAAGAATGGCCGGGAAGTCGCGGTCGTGGAGCGATTTCCCCGAATTGGCGGGAGCTGCACGCATCTGGCCACAATTCCCAGCAAGGCGCTGCGTTACGCCATCTTTCAGATGACCGAGGTCAACAACAATAAACTATTTCGTGACGCGGGGCTGTCGCTGAATCTGTCGTTCCCTGAACTCCGCCGCGGCGCGAAGGCGGTCATCGACCGACAAGTTGACATGCGTCGGACGTTTTACGAGCGCAACCATGTGCCGGTTATTCCTGGTCACGCGCGGTTTTTGGACCCTCACACGGTGGAGGTTGAATCCGACGCTGGTGCGAAGCGGCGACTCACGGCGAAGGCGTTCGTCATCGCGAGCGGCGCACGGCCCTATCATCCCGCCGACGTCGACTTTTCTCACTCGCGCATCTTCGACAGCGACACGATTCTCAATCTGGCACTGACGCCGCAGTCGGTCACGATCTACGGAGCCGGAATCATCGGCTGCGAATATGCCTCCATGTTTCGCAACCTTGGTTGCAAGGTGAACCTCGTCAACACGCGTGGCAAGTTGCTGGATTTTCTCGACGACGAGATTGTCGATGCACTCGCCTACCACCTTCGCGACCGAGGCGTCCTGATCCGCCACCAAGAGGACTACGAAAAGGTTGAAGGCCGCGACGACGGGGTGGTCCTATCGCTCAAGTCGGGCAAGCAACTGAAGACCGACATCCTGTTGTGGGCGAATGGACGTACCGGAAACTCGGACAACCTCGGATTGACGGCAATCGGCATCACACCGGACAGCCGAGGCAACTTGCCGGTCAACGAGAATTTTCAGACGAACTTGCCGCACATTTATGCTGTCGGCGACGTGATCGGGTTTCCGGCACTTGCCAGCGCGGCCTACATGCAAGGCCGAGCCGCCTCGTCCCATTTGATTGACGGCCACTGCGAACAGCTTGCACGCGACATTCCGAACGGCATCTACACCAGTCCCGAGATCAGTTCGCTTGGCAAGACCGAACGTCAGCTCACCCAAGAAAAGATCCCCTACGAAGTCGGACATTCACAGTTCAAGAGCTTGGCCCGTGCTCAAATCACCGGACAAACTACCGGGATGCTGAAGCTTCTGTTCCACCGCGAGTCGCTGCAACTGCTGGGGATTCACTGCTTCGGAGCGAACGCCTCCGAGATCATCCACATCGGTCAGGCCATCATGTCACAACCGGGAGAGGCCAACTCGTTGATGTATTTCATCAACACGACCTTCAACTACCCGACAATGGCCGAGGCGTACCGTGTCGCCGCGTTGAACGGCTACAACCGATTATTCTGATGCCGCCCACTAACCCAAAGCGTGAGCGAGGGCGAGCGCTTCATGAGACTCGGAATCTGCGGAAATCCGTGTCGTTTAGAGCGCCCGCCCTCGCTGACGCATCGGGTTAGTCAGTCCTTCTGGCCGCGCAAATCATTCGGGTTTCATAAGCGGTGCGGGTCTGGCAAACTGGCGGAGCGGCGGCGACATAACATGCAGGTTCGGCGGTCAGCGGTCGATGTCATCGAACATGACCACGACCGCCACCAACGAGCAACTCCGCTTGGGGTTTTTGACCGCCGTCCAACTCAAAGACGGGGGCCACGCCGCCGGCTTACTTGTGACGAACCGATTCGGCCGGCCGCTGGAGTTTCAGTGTACGGCTCCGGTGCGGCCTAATCGGACTCAAGAATTGTTGTACGGTCCGACACTCGTCCCGTTTCTGCTCGGCGAACTGCTGAGCAAAACACTGCTCGACCGCATCGGCGTCAAGCCGCATGTTGTGCTGACCGATCGAGCGGAGATGTTGGAATCGAGACCGCATGTGTCGTTACCGGTCGCGTGTGTCGTCGAGTCGGTTCGCGGCATCGACTGTGTGCGAATCGGCAAGCAGCAATTTCGCTTGCACGCGGAGTTCGACGAAGACCTTAAGGCGTTTGAGAAGCTCGCGAAGGAATTGGCCACCGACGCCGATTTGCTCGAACCACTCGACCGTGTTCGCGAGGCATTGCAGGAGACAATGAAATCGGCCGCGTGATTTCTTGTGTCTTCATTTTTCGCCCTTCATTTTCCGCCAACTCCGACCGATGCCGATTCACGAAGGCCTGGCGAAAAATGAATGGCCGAAAATAGTTGGGTGATGGAGCAGTGAGCATGACCACCTCTCAGATCACGGATGACATTCACTCCGCGACAGTGAATCGCATTTCGTTGGACATCCCGGCGGACATTTTTTCGTCCGGCATGAACGGTGCCTTGCGGCGTTGGCCGAATGTCGAAACGACGACCCTGCCGTTGTTCGACAGGCGGGCGGGATTACAGCCGTCGTGGAAGCCGCATTGGTCGCGAGTCTCGACGTGCGGAGTGACCTTTCCGCTGGGACTTGAACTTCAGCCGCCGAAACCCGAATCGGCCGAGTCGGAAAAACTCCAGCGAATCAAGCCGCCACAACCGAAGTCGCCCGAACCCGACGAGTCCTCGGATCGGCCGGACGAAAAGAAGGTGACTCGGCTGAAGGCACCGGCGGATGCGATCTCGCTGGAGGATCGTTTGTTCTACCTCTTGCAGCCGCCGTTGCAGACGCTGCTCGCCGGGCAAGAATTGATCATGCCGTTCGAGCCGTTCCCGTATCAGTACGAGGGAATCGCGTGGTTGTTCTCCCAGAAGCAGGCCTTGCTCGCGGATGAGATGGGCTTGGGCAAGACAATGCAGACGATTACGGCCATGCGATTGCTGCTGCGAGCCGGTCATGTGCGGCGAGTGCTGCTCATCTGCCCCAAGCCGCTGATTCCCAACTGGCAGCGTGAGTTCAAAGCGTGGGCCGAAGAGTTGCCGCTGACGGTGGTCGAGGGAGATGGCGCGCGGCGCAGAATGCTTTGGAAGATGCCGGCACCGGTGTTGTTGGCCAACTACGAATCGGTGGTTCGCGACTGGGCCGAAATGCCAGACGACGATCAGCCGACGTTTGATCTGGTCGTACTGGATGAAGCTCAGCGGATCAAAAATCGCGATTCATGCACATCGGTAACGACGCGGTCGATCCCGCGCAAACGAAGCTGGGCACTGACCGGCACACCGATCGAAAATCGCCCGGAAGAAATGCACACGCTGTTCGAGTACATGACGGTGATCCCGAAAGGAGGCACGCCCGATTTGCGGCAGATGCAGCGATTATCGCGCGACTTCGTCTTGCGGCGAACGAAAGACCTCGTGATGAAGGACATGCCGCCGCGGATCGACCGCGACGCGATTCTGGAGCTGACGTCGGCTCAACGGGACGCTTACAAAAGCGCGGAGCAGGACGGCGTCATTCATCTGAACGAGATGGGCGATCAAGCGACGGTGCAACACGTCTTCGAGTTGGTTCTGCGACTGAAGCAGATCACGAACTATGACCCGCTCACCGGAGAGAGCGCGAAGTACGAACGGCTCGCGGCCGACATGGAAGAAATCTCGGCCAGCGGCGGGAAGGCAATTCTCTTTAGCCAGTGGACCAAGACGATTGATTGGCTCGTCGAACGCTTGCCGCGCGAGTGCGGCAGCCTGGTCTATCATGGCGGCGTCCCAACGAAGCAGCGTGAGCCGATTCTCAAGCAATTCAAAGAAGACCCGAAAGCGCACCTGCTGCTGATGAGCTACGGTACCGGAGCGGTCGGCCTGAACCTGCAATTCGCGGGCTATGTCTTTCTGTTTGACCGCTGGTGGAACCCGGCTATCGAAGATCAAGCGATTAACCGCGCTCACCGCATCGGCGTGAAGAGCGCGGTCATCGTGACGCGATTCATTTCCAAGGACACGATCGAAGAGCGGATCGACAAAGTTCTGACCGAGAAGCGCGAACTGTTCCGCGCCGTGCTGGGTGAAGGCAACAACACGAACGCCTCGCTGAGCATGAGTGCCGTGGACATCTTCGGCCTGTTCGACCTCAAGGCCCGTCACGGAAAGGGAACGAAAAAGATCGCCCCCAAGCCGCCGGACGCGCAGACGTCGGATGCGGCGTGACATGACTCAGGGTCGTGCCAAGACGAATTCGCGGATGCCTAGCGTCGCGTTGTCGGCCTGCGCAGTGGCGCTTACAGTCTCGCCACTATGGACTGGAACACTGGACTGTCTCTGATACTGGCTTTCGTGCTGGTGCTGCTCAACGGTTTCTTCGTGCTAGCGGAGTTTGCGCTGGTCAAAGTCCGGACTACGCGCATTGAAGAATTGGCTCGTCAAGGCGATCGCCACGCCAAAATCGCTCGCGGAATGCTCGACGAGTTGGACGAATACCTCTCGGCGACGCAGTTGGGAATCACGGTGGCCAGTCTCGGCTTGGGCTGGGTTGGCGAACCAGCATTCGCGCATTTGATTGAAGCGGTGATGGGCCGGCCGACGTGGTTGACGCCGCACGCGAGCCATGTGCTGTCGGCAGTTGTTGCCTTCTGCATCATCACCTTTCTGCACATCTTGCTGGGGGAATTGGCTCCCAAAAGTCTGGCGATCCGCCGCTCGGAGCAGATGACTTTGTTTGTTGCCATACCGATGCGGTGGGCCTTTCGGCTGTTCTATGTGCCGATGCTCGCCTTAAATGGATCGTCGAATCTGGTTCTTAGGCTGCTGGGTTTAGAGGCGGAGCATCACGAGGTCGCGCATACCGAACAAGAACTGCGGATGCTGCTGTTCGCCACACAGGCGACGGGATCGTTCTCGTTCAATCAATTACTGATGGTCGAAAACTTGTTTGACCTCAGCAAGCAGACGGTCCGCGATGCGATGATCACCTGGCCGTCGGTGAAAACAATCGCGGCGGACACATCGCTGTCCGAGGTGCTGCGGATCGTGCGCGAGCATCGGTTCTCACGCTATCCGATTCTCAACCCGAAGACGCAAGGCCCAGTGAAATATCTGCTGATGAAAGACTTGCTGCTGCTGGACGAACACGACCGCGATTGGTCGCGAATCTTACGTCCGCTACGGATCGTCGCGCCGGCCGACAACCTCGAAACGACCATGCAAGAACTGCAACACGACGGCGCGAACATGGCCGTCGTCATGGATGGTACTCATCCGGTTGGACTGATCACTCTGGAAGACATCCTGGAAGAGATCGTCGGCAAGATCGAGGACGAATACCCACGATTGCCGCGGCTGTTCTTGAAGGATGCGTTGGCCGCGGGAGCCATCCTGTTGGACGTTCAGGCCAAAACCGCCGCAGCCGCGATCGATGAATTGTCGCGAGCGATCCCGCCGTCGCACCTGCCGTCCGACGCGAACGTCGCCGCTCTTGCGTTGGCTCGCGAGCAACTCATCACGACCGATGTTGGCTTCGGCGTAGCGATCCCGCACGCGCGCTGTCCCCACTTAGTGAAGCCGATCTTGGTGTTTGGCCGCTCGAACAACGGCATTCCGTTTAGTGCGAGTTCGATGGAGCCAGTGCGGCTGATTTTTTTGCTGGTCACGCCGGCCGACCGCCCGCACTTGCAGGTCTTTTGTTTGGCTCAACTGGCGAACGTGGCGAAGAGCGAATTCGTCCGCGAGAAGCTGCGGCAGGCAAAGTCGCCAGAGGATTTGCTGGCAATCATAGAAGCCGCCGACCCCGCCGTGACGGGATGATGCGGTGGGAAGGTGGAGTGGTGGGAAGATGGGGAGAGATGCTAATTTCTCCCCGCACCGCTCCATCGCTCCGCCTCCCTACCCTTAGTTAATGCCAAGTGAGAGCATTCCGAAAAACAGTCAGATAAGCCGAAAGGAGTCACATGCCAGCCCCTACCCCACTGCGAGTTGCGTTGATCGGAATGGGCACCGTCGGAACGGGTGTCGCGCGGATCTTGACCGATCACGCGGAACGGATCGCCCGACGCGCCGGCCGGCCGATCGAAATTCGGCGCGTCGTGGTCCAGAACCCCGAAAAGCAACGCGGCGTTCGTCTGCCGATCGGGATGATCACCGACAATCCCGACGCGGTATACGCCGACAAAGACATCGACGTCGCGCTGCACGTCGTCGGCGGCATCGAGCCGGCTCGAACGATCATGCTGCGGTTGCTGGAATCGGGCAAAGACGTCGTTACGGCAAATAAAGCGTTGCTTTGCGAACACGGCGATGAAGTCTTCAGCCGCGCGAGAGAACTGGGCCGCACGGTCGCCTTCGAGGCGGCGGTCGCGGGAGGCATTCCAATCATTGCGGCAATTGGCCAGTCGATGGCCGCGAACCAAATCACGTCCATTCAGGGAATCCTCAACGGTACGAGCAACTTCATCCTGACCGAAATGCACGAGAAAGGTCGGTCATATGCCGATGTGCTGGCCGAGGCTCAGCAATTGGGGTATGCCGAAGCCGATCCGACTCTCGATGTTGATGGCACCGATGCCGCTCAAAAGTTGGTGCTGCTTAGTCAACTTGCGTTCGGCACAAAGGTGCCCGTCACGGCGATTCATCGGCAAGGGATCGACAATCTGGAACTCGTCGATTTGCGGAATGCGGCCGAGTTGGGATATCGCGTCAAGCTTTTGGCCAAAGCGCGGCTGGTGGACGGAAAGTTAGAAATGCATGTGCAGCCGACATTCGTGCGACACGATCGGCCGCTCGCGAAAACCGGCGGGGCATTCAATATGGTCGAGTTGACCGGCGACGCCGTTGGCCGCTTGTGGTATTCCGGCGCGGGAGCCGGCGAGATGCCGACCGCCTCAGCCGTCGTGGCCGACCTGATCGACTTGGCCGTCGGACGAGCACAGCCAACGTTCCTGCGGCTCGATATTTGGCACGAGCATCCGCCGCTGCCGCTGCTGCCGGCCACTGACGTGCGCCGCCGATTCTATCTGCGATACAACGTCGAGGACCGTCCGCACGTGCTGGCCGACATCGCCGACATTCTCGGCCGACACAAGATCAGCATCGCCTCGGTCATTCAAAAAGAAGCAGAGTCCTCAACGACTCCCGGTGTGGGCGTCACCGTGCCGCTGGTCATCATGACGCACGAATGCACTGAAGGAGCGATGCGCGACGCCGATGCCGAACTCGACCGCCTCAGTTGCATCCGCCCACCGCGAGTCCGCATTCCCGTCGCGTCCTGAGCGAAAGGGCCGGGAGTCTTTTTCAGGTCGGCGATGTGCCGCACGAAATTACCAAAACAAGTTGCCGCCGACCTGAAAAAGACTCCCGACCCCGTTCCAGACGATTCTGGCGACAGAAACTCGGTCGCTTGCAAACAGGTTGGTCGGTACTACAATCTCGCGTTCCAATAAACGGGCGTGGTTTGACACACGAGGCGACAGCCGAGCTTTTTTTCAAGCGATCGAGTTCAGGAGAGACGTGCATGGGGCGGTACACGGGTCCAAAGGCGCGCATCAACCGCCGTCTGGAGCAGCAGATTTACGAAAATTCGGGCGCAATCAAAGCGTCCGAGAAACGCCAGCAGCCCCCCGGGCAGCACATCCGCAAAAAGAAGCTCTCGACCTATGGGCAGGGCATGCGTGAAAAGCAGAAAATCAAGTACTACTATGGCTTGCGTGAGCGTCAGCTCCGCCGTTACTTCAACGAAGCACGCCGCCTGCCGGGCAACACCGGCGAACGCTTGATGGTCATGTGTGAGTTGCGTCTGGATAACATTGTCCGCCGTTCGGGGCTGACTCGGACTCGCCTGCAGGCTCGTCAGGGAATCGTGCATTCGCATTTTCAAGTCAATGGCCGGACGGTCGATATCCCGTCGATGTTGCTCAAACCGGGCGACACAATTCGCGTGCGCGACCGTCACAATCTCCAGAAGTACTATCAGGAACTCGCTGGCGGAAATTCGTCGGAAAAGTGTGACTGGTTGGCGCTGGACGAAAAGGGTTTGGAAATTCGCGTGACGGGAATGCCGACCGCGGTTGACGTCAGCTTGCCAGTCGATGTCGGTCAGGTGGTCGTGTTCTTGTCTCGATAAGACCGAACCACACGATTGCGGCAGACAATTCCACGAGCCATCGCGCATCAGCGCGCTGGCTCGTTTCGTTTGGCGTCAAAATGAGTTCTCATCGCTCCGGATGAAGATCGCCGAACGCGATCAACGTCGTTTTGCAATCCGAAAGTCGAACGCACCTCCGGCTAACTTCACGCGGAATGATGAAGGATACATTGCGGCGAAGGACAAGCGATGTCGGACCGACTCTACCGGACTGTCTTGCTATTTGGCACGCCGGGCGTTGGCAAAGGGACGCAGGGAAAGCTGCTGGAAAAGATTCCTGGCATCTTTCATTTGTCGACAGGCGATATCTTCCGGTCGCTGACGGACGACACCGACGATGGCCGGCTCGTCGCCGACTGCCTGAAGCGTGGTCAGCTTGTCCCGGACGAGCTGACAATCGAGACTTGGAAACATTGGCTCGATGCCCGCATCCAGACGCGAGAATTTCGGCCGGCGGAGCATGTTCTGCTGTTGGATGGTATTCCGCGAAACGTCCAGCAGTGCGAAATGATGGCCGAATATATTCATGTCGTGCAGATCATTCACCTCGCCAGTCCCGATGACGAAGCGATGGTCCATCGGTTGCGGCAGCGCGCATTGATCGAAGGCCGATCCGACGACGCTGACGAATCGATCATCCGGCAGCGGTTTGATGTCTATCGAAATGAGACTGCGCCGGTGCTCGGCTTCTACTTACGGGAATTTATTCACGAGGTCGACCCGATCGGAACGCCGGCCGAAGTTCTCAAACGAATTCTCGCCTGCCTGATCTCGGCGATAAGTGCTTGCGGCTCGGCAGACTCATTGGGCGGCGGCGAAATCCGCGATGATGGCAAATGATCATCATTCCTCTCAACACTGACGCTCCGATCTACCATTGGCCCTGGATGTCTTTGGTGCTCATCGCGGCGAATGTCGCCGTCTTCATTCTGACGGCGGGAGGATCGGCAGCCGAAGGCTGGCTGCTGCAATACGGTCACGGCCTGCATCCCACCGAATGGCTGTTGAGCAACTTCGTCCACTTTGGCGTACTGCACCTCATCGGGAACATGATCTTTCTGTGGGCGTTCGGCATCGTGGTCGAAGGGAAACTCGGCTGGTGGCGATACCTGCTGGTGTATCTTCTGATCGGAATCCTCGGCTGCCTGACTGAGCAGACGGCCATGCTCGGCCACGTCAACAAATTTGGGGTTACTGCGGGCGGTTCCGGAGGTGCATCTGGTTGTATCTACGGTCTTCTGGCGATCTGCATTGTGTGGGCTCCGAAGAATGAAATGGACTGTTTCGTGCTGCTGGGTTATCGAGCCTTGATCGTCGAAGTTTCGATCAAGACGTTTGGCGGCTGGTTTGTCGCGCTGGAAGTCTTCTGGGCGTGGTGGGGCCGCTTCGCGATGAGCAGCGCGATGCTGCATTTGATCGGCGCGTTTTGGGGCTTCGCAATCGGCATTTGGCTGCTGAAGCTCAAGTGGGTCGACTGTGAGAACTGGGACTTGTTCGCCGTCTGGAACGGCACCTACGGCGATCCATCGAAGATCAGCAACTGGAACGAGAACGTCGTCGTCACGCACCAACCAAGACTCGATGTCGATGATATGACCGAAAGTGCGAAGCCGGTTGCCGCGAAGTCCGTCAAAAAGAAACGAGTTTTCCGTCCGTCAATCTATCTTCCGATGCGACCGAAGCGAGACAACGAGTCGACCGCCAGTACTCCCCTGGAACGACCACAAAAACCGGAAACCGACGAATCCACGGTGCCGTTGACCACCGAACGAGCAATCGTCGGATTGCCGGCGGGAACTCGCAAGACACTCGAACGAATGCGTGAGCTGCTGCGGCAGGGCAAACCGCAGGCGGCGTTGCAGGAATATCACAAACGACTCCGAATCATCGAGCACTGGCCGCTGGAGGCCGAAGACCTGCAGGGACTGGCCGAGGGACTGTGCAAGCTCCGCGCTTGGACCGAAGCGATCCCGCTGCTGGAGGAATTCGTATCGCGGTTTCCGGGCCAACACGACCGCATCACGGTCAAGCTGGCCGCGATTTACTGCGAAGTCCAAAAGCGGCCTCGAGCCGCCTTAAAGCTTCTCGATCATGCGGAAAACAGCGATCTGCCGCTCGACGTCCAAGAGCAAGTTGGGTCAATCCGGCGTCGAGCCGAACGGCTCATCGAGGACGGCGTTCTGGAGTTGGACGGTCAGAGTTGGTGACAGCGCTGTGAATTGCTCGTGTAAGGCAAAGTAGTGGGTAAGGGGCTGTGCATTTTTTGTTTCCGAGATTTTAGATCTCAAATTTCAGATCTCAAATTCGAAGGCATCTGAAATTTGAAATCTGATTTTTGAAATTTCATCCTGCAGATGTTCATGCGCAGCCTCGGAAAT
>JAYVSP010000781.1:0-4738 GCA_043775215.1 Planctomyces sp.
CCCTTTCAGGGCTTCTTATTGTTGTTCTATTCGTCACCCAGGGCTTCGCCCTGGGCTATCGAGTTGCTCCCCTTTGGGGCGAAAAACAAGACTGCGCAACTTCAAAAAGCGTGAGCGAGGGCGAGCGCTCCACGAAACGGGGATTCGTCGTCACTCGGAGCACGCGCCCTCACTCATGCTTCGGGCTACTGTGTGAGAGCACTCATTGAGCCGATCGTGTCGATTCCAACGATGATGCACAACCCCCGCATCTCTTTCGGCCTGGCAATCCGATCCGACCGGAATCCCAAACGCGAATTGACAACCAAGTGATCGTTGATATGTTGTGCCTGCCGGCTTTGAAGCCTAAGCTGCGCTGACTTTCGAGTCGTTGATCCCACCAAAGTTTCCGCAAATACTTGCCCAACCCCGTCGCAATGGCCGGCCAACTCGGCCAGACTGCGACTGCCTGCCTGATAGAATAATCGGTCTCTACGCGGGATGACCTCCCGATATTCCCTCCGTCATGAACGAGGAGTAATCCATGAGGATGACCAGCCGTCTGCTTTGTGCGGTGACCGCCGCGACCTTTGCGGCCACGACTTCGGCCTTCGCCGAACCGGCAAAACCCAAAGGATTGGGCGACCCAGGTGCGCTTGCTTCTCTGAAGATTGAGCCCACGGCGGATGGCAAGCCCATCGTGCTGCGAGGCCGCGATTCTCGACAGCAAGTCTACGTCACTGGCAATTATGCAAGCGGACAGCTTCGCGATCACTCCCGCAAGGTGACGTACTCCGTCGAACCGGCAGGCATCATCAACGTGGATGCGACGGGGCTGATCACTCCGGTTAAAGACGGCGACGCGACGCTGAAGATCGTCGGCAACGGACTGAATGCCGCGACCGCGATTCATGTCGAAGGAGTTGAGATCCAAGTTCCGATCAACTTCAAGAATCAAATCGTCCCGATCTTCACGAAGCTCGGCTGCAACAGCGGCGGGTGTCACGGCAAGGCGTCGGGGCAGAACGGTTTCAAGCTATCACTGCTCGGCTTTTATCCGGACGAAGACCACGAATTCCTCGTCAAAGAGAATCGTGGCCGGCGGCTCTTCCCATCGTCGCCCAGCGACAGCCTGTTGCTGATGAAGGCCACCGGCCGGTCGCCTCACGGCGGCGGCAAGCGAATGGATGTGGACAGCTACGAGTTCCGTTTGATTTCGCGGTGGGTTGAGCAAGGCATGCCGTACGGCTCGGACAAGGACGCTTATGTCACTGGCATCAAGTGTCTGCCCGAAGGCCGCATCATGGACCGCGGCTCCGACCAGCAGATCACGGTCATCGCCACGTACTCCGACGGCACGACCGAAGACGTCACTCGCATGGCGTTGTTTGAAGCCAACGATAGCGAAATGGCCGAAGCGACAAACACTGGCATGATCAAGACGCTCGATCTTGCCGGCGAAGTGGCGATCATGGCACGGTATCAAGGTCAGGTCTCGACGTTCCGTGGCACCGTGCCCCTCGGCGCAGAAGTCGCCAACGTTCCGGCATCGAAGAATTTCATCGATGATGCCGTGTTCGGCAAGTTGAAGGTTCTGGGTATTCCACCGTCACCATTGGCCGACGATGCAACGTTTTTGCGCCGAGTCAGCATCGACATCTCCGGCACGACGCCGACCGATGAGCAAGTCCGCGCGTTCCTCGCTGATGCCGATCCGGCCAAGCGTGAGAAGCTGATTGACCGGTTACTGGATTCGCCCGACTACGCCGACTACTTCGCCAACAAGTGGAACGGGGTCTTGCGGAACAAGAACCGCGCCCCGGATGACGCAGCGGCGACGTATGGCTTCCATCAGTGGATCTGGTCGAGCCTGTACGAGAACAAACCGTATGACCAATTCGTTCGTGGAATCATTACCGCGTCTGGAGACTCGACGACCACCCCGGCGGTCATCTGGTATCGCGAAGTCGATGAGAACAACGAGCAAGTCGAAGACACGGCTCAACTGTTTCTTGGCCTGCGAATTCAATGTGCTCGCTGCCACCATCACCCATTCGAGAAGTGGAGCCAGAATGACTACTACGGCTTCAGCGCGTTTTTCAGCCGAGTCGGCAAGAAGAACGTCTTCGATCCGGGCATGAGCAAGACCTCTCGCGACAAGCGGGTCTTCCACAACGACGGCATGGCCGCCGCGACGAACCCGCGCAACGGACAGTCGCTCAAGCCGACCGGTCTCGGTTCACCGGCCCTAGAGATCGCCGCCGAACGCGATCCGCGGCACTTCCTCGCCGACTGGATGGCCGAGAAGAACAACCCGTTCTTCGCCAAGTCGCTCGTCAACCGCTACTGGAAGCATTTCTTCGACCGAGGCATCGTCGAGCCGGAAGACGACATGCGCGAAACCAATCCGCCATCGAATCCCGAACTCATCAATAGGCTGGCTGCCGGATTCATCGAGAGCGGTTTCAATCTGAAGTGGCTTGTGAAGACGATCACGATGTCAAACACGTACCAACTCAGTTCGCTGCCGAACGACTATAACCTGAAGGACAAGCAAAACTTCTCGCGCTACTACCCGAAGCGACTGACCGCCGAAGTCTTGTATGACGGCTTCCATCGCGTGACGAACACGTCACAGCAATTTGGCAGCCTTCCGGCCGGCACGAAGGCGGTGCAACTGCCCGACCCGGCCATCGGCCCGTACTTCCTGAAGGTCTTCGGCCAACCGCAAGGTGACACTGCGTGTGAGTGCGAACGTTCACAAGAAGCGAACCTCGCTCAAAGCCTGCATCTGCTCAACAGCAGCGAAGTCCAAGACAAGATCGCCAACGGCACCGGCCGAGCCACCGTCATGGCGAACGATAAAGCTCGCTCGCACGAAGACAAGATCAAAGAGCTGTACCGCTGGGTCTACTCCCGCGAACCGAATGCGGATGAACTGAAAATCGCCTCGGCACACATCGCCAAGCATGAAGCCAACCCAAAGATCGCCTACGAGGATATCCTCTGGGCGCTGATCAACACGAAGGAGTTCTTGTTCAACCACTAGCGAGGCTATGCCTCAGACCATCAGCCGGAACGCGCTAGCGTCCGGTTCGAGAGTCCAGCGACATTCCGAACCGGACGCTAGCGCGTGCTGGCTCACAGAACTTGACGCACGGTGGTCGAATTCTGTGGTTCAACCACTAGTCCGTTCGTCGTTCCGGCTATGGCTGGAATCCGAATCGTGGAAGACAATCGGCAGAGGAATGGAGGCAAAGGAATGAATCGACTCTGATCGCGATCATTCCCCTGCCGCCATTCCTCTGCCCTTTTCAAGACTCCGAAATCTCCCGCCTTCTTTGATGAGAGTTACCATGACTCGCATATTCTCGCTTGTTGCCGCCGTGGCTGTGATGGGATCGACCTCCGCATTCGCACAACTTCCGACCGCTCGGCTGAATTCCGTGATGCCAATCGGCGCACAAGCGGGTAAACCGACCGAGGTGCAAATCGCCAATGGTGTGGATCTTGATGAAGCCTCGCGACTGATCTTCAATCATCCAGGAATCAAAGCCGAGCAGAAGGTCACAGAGGCGAATGGCGTGAAGACGCCGGTTGCCAACATGTTTGTCGTGACGGCTGATCCCGGTGTCACGGATGGTGTGTATGAAGTGCGATTCGTCGGACGGTTCGGCGTCAGCAATCCGCGCAGCTTCGTCGTCGGCCATCGCAATGAGATCAACGAAGTCGAACCGAATAACACTCGCGAGCAGGCTACGCCTGTTGAATTGAATTCAACGGTCAACGGCCGGACAGACGGCAACACCTACGACTATTTCAAGTTCAACGGCAAGGCGGGCCAGCGAATTTTGTGTCGTTGCCAAGCCGGAAGAATCGACTCAAGACTCAGAGCGCAGATCGAACTTTTCGACGCTAGCGGCGTTGTTCAGCCTGCCGTGGCCGCTGCAAGCGGCGTGCAAAGTCAACAAGCAGCGCAAGGTCCACAGGCCGCCCAAAGCGGTCGTCGTTTGGCATTTGCTCGGAGTGCGGCAAGAAGTGATGCGTTGCTCGATGTCACGTTGCCGACCGACGGCGATTACTTCGTGCGAGTCATCGACAATGTTTACGGCGGCGGTGTCGACCACTTTTATCGACTGACCGTGACGACCGGGCCGCACATCGACTTTGTGTTGCCGCCCGCCGGTGTTCCCGGATCGACGACGCAGTTCACGCTCTTCGGCCGCGGGTTGCCGGGTGGAATGCCAGCAGGAGTCACCGTCGAGGGCAAGCCGCTCGAAAAAGTCTCGGTCTCGATCACGCTGCCCGGTGACCTCGAATCGACGCAACCCGCGGACAATCTGAGTCCTCCTCAAGCGACCGTTGACGCCTTCACGTATGTTTGGAACACGCCAGCCGGCAACGCAAATCCGGTCGATATCTTTTTCTCGTCCGCCGTCGTCAGCCTGGAGCAAGAGCCGAACGACGCGCCGGCTCAAGCCAACCCACTCACCGTGCCGACGGAAATCGCCGGACAGTTTCAAGCCCGCGGCGACGTCGATTACTTCACGTTCAACGCGAAGGCCGGCGAATCCTTCTGGATCGAAGCCTTCGGCGATCGGCAGGACTCGCCGTCCGATCCGTATCTCACGCTTGACCGCGTTCTCAAAGACGACAAGGGAGTCGAGACCGCTCAGCGAATCATCGCTCAAGACGACACTGGCGTGAACCTCGTGCCGAATGTGTTTGAAACGCTCAACGATGACCCCGCGTTTCCCTT
>JAYVSP010000782.1:0-2365 GCA_043775215.1 Planctomyces sp.
ATCGGCTCAGAAATTACTGTCGGGATTGTCGTCTTTCGCTCCGCGAAAGAACGTTCTTTCGCGGAGCGAAAGACGACATTTATTGATGCGCCGATCCTACGGGACTTCGCACCAAATCCAACTTGCCGATCACCTATCGATGTACTGTGAGACCATGAAGATCCACCCCGATGTTGCCGCGGTCAAATAAACCTCTTCGGAGCAATGACGCCGCACGTTTAAGGAGCAAAGTTATGTCTGAATTGACGATCAGTGCGGCAGTGGGCGCGGCCCCGGCCGCCAACTTACCCGACGACATCCGGACTGTGCAGACCTTGCTCCAAGGGGTCCAACCCTCCCTCTCGGCACCCGTCACGGTGAATGGCAGTTTCGATCAGGCAACTCAGCGGGCGCTTCGCGAGTTTCAGTCTCGCTTCATGGCCAACCCGGATGGTCGGGTCGATCCCGATGGGCGAACACTTTATCATTTGAACAATCATGGCAGTCCCAGTTACCGGGGATGCAGCATTCAAAAGCGAACGGGGATCGACCGCGACTTCATCAATGCTCAGAAGTGGCTTGATCTCGTGTTATCCGAATTGGCCGCGCCCGCGAAGGCCGAAACCAAGCGCAAGGTGCGAAACATCTTTCACATCGACGTCGACGACGCGGCACAGGCTCCGCGCCTGATCCAGTTGCGAAGTCACTTTCGCAAGGTTCGGGAAGGTTTTGATGCGCCATTTCCGGTGCAGTGCGAATCCGGCGGGAGCCTGTTCGCCGCCTGGGTGGACCTCAACGATCCCACCGGGACGATGCACTTTCCGGGAGGCCACTTTGCCCAGAGCAGCGATCAACGAACTGAGACGGTGATCCACGAACGGTCGCACACGATTCTGAACATCAGCCATGACGGCATGAGCGGAGCGGGACAGCTTGATTTCGGTACGGCCCCGGACGACGACAATGGATTTACCCACCTCCAGGCGATGCGGAATGCCTACTGCTACGGCTGGTTGGCAACATCCTTGCAGCCCACATACGTGCGGCCCGCGGATGAGGTCATTATTGTTCCGCCGGTTCATCGTTGAATAACGGACAACGGCAGAATCCGGCATGCCCCGATTCGGAGTGTCAGGCTCACTTTTTTCGACCACTCCACCGCTTCCTTCATAACAGTCCGATCGCGATATGATTCTGCTGAAAGACCACACCTCGACTGAGCTTGCTCAGGCTCTCGCCGATCTCGCACTGCCGGAGCGGCTCGTGCGGCAGTTGCACGCAGCCGCCGTACGTCGCGGTGCCGTCGAAATTCCGATGGAATTGCCCACGGTCTCTCCGAAGTTGCTTCAACGGATTCGCGAGCGAGTGGCCATTCCGCGACTGACGCTCGTCGACAAGGTCGTTTCACCGCAGGATGGTTTTGCGAAGTATCTGTTCCGCGGAGACGGCGTGGGGCAATTCGAGGCGGTTCGCATTCCTCTGCTGCATCGGCCCGACGATCTGAAGTACGTGGTCTGTGTCAGTTCGCAAGTCGGCTGTGCTCTGGCTTGCGCGTTCTGTGCGACGGGCCGAATGGGTTTCGAGCGGAACCTGGCCACTTGGGAGATCGTCGATCAGGTCACGCAGATTCAAGCCGACTCGCCGCACCCCGTGCGAGGCGTGGTCTTCATGGGCATGGGCGAGCCAATGCTCAACTACGACCGCGTGATCCGAGCCGCACGCATCTTCTCGGAACCTTGCGGCATGGCGATCAGCGGCAAGGCGATAACAATCTCGACCGTCGGAATCGTGCCGGGCATCCGCCGATTCACGGCAGAAGGCCATCCTTACCGACTGATTGTTTCGCTGACGGCAGCTCGGTCGGAACAGCGAGAGAAGCTGCTACCCATTGAGCGTGTCTACCCGCTTCCTGAACTGCTCGATGCCGTCCGAGAATATCATGCGGCGACGCACAAACGAGTGACGTTCGCCTGGACGGTCCTCGCCGGGATCAATACCAGCCGAGATGACGCAAGAGCGCTCGCCGAACTGACTCGCGGCCTGCCGATCCTGCTCGACTTGATCGACGTCAATGACCCGACCGGCCAATTCCGTCGCCCCTCGACCGACGAAGCCAATGCCTTTCGCGACGCTCTGCGAGAAGAACTGAACATGCCCGTCCAGCGCCGTTACAGCGGCGGCCAGGACATTCACGGTGCCTGCGGCATGCTCGCCGCAACGGAGGTCATTAGCCGGAACGCGCTAGCGACCGGTTTGGCGGGATCATCGAGAACCGGACGCTAGCGCGCAATGGCACTTACTTTACTTCGTAGCCACGCTCGCCAGAGCGTGGGCACAACACATTTGCCGTCGAAATCCCACGGTCTGGCGACCGTGGCTACCTAAA
>JAYVSP010000783.1:0-7004 GCA_043775215.1 Planctomyces sp.
GGCGGAGGCACGCCGGCTCTTCGAGCAGGAACGGCTGCAACAGCAGACCGCACTTGCTCACCAACGGGATGCGGAGCTTGAGCGACTGCGGCAGGAACGCGAAGCATCGGAGGCACACCTGCGACACGCTCATGCGGAATTGGAAATTGCCCGGCAGCGAAACGAGGAAGAACGGCGGCAAGCCCGAGATGCACACCTCGCAGAGATGCAGGTGGAGCGGGCTGAACTGGAAAAACTCCGAGACGCCTGGACCGACAAGTTTCGACGCGAGCAACTGGTCTTAGAAACCGGATTGCAATTTTTCGAGCAAAACCTGTCGCGTGTCAGCGACGAACTGAAGTCGGCAAAGGTTGGTCTGCAATCGGCATCGGTCTCGGCTGTTTCCGCGGTTTCGTCTGTGTCAACCGACGAAGCACGGATGATACTTCCCTTTATCCGTCCGGCCTCCCCACAAATTCCACTCGGATCAGCGTCTGCCGCTCGAGCGGCAGACGCGACTCCGGGGCCACTCTCTCTCGACCAGATTCGCGAACGCCTTTTGGAACTCAAGGAACCTTCACGACAAAAAGCGGCCTGAAGCAACGAGCCGCAAAGTCGGTTGGGACTCTGTCCCGATCCTGGCCGAACCAGAGTCCCAATCTACTTCGCACGACAACCTATGACCGGCAGGAGGCCGTATGCAACGAACTCGATTGACCAACTGGATTGCTCTGACGCTGCTCGGAGGATGCGCCGCGCTGAACAGTCCCGCCGCGGGTCACTGTGCGAGTCCGGCGTCCTCAGTTCGGAATGCAACTCCTGTTGTTGCCGCGGCCGACGAGCAAGCTGCCGCATTGATCAAATTGGGACAAGAACGATCGACGAAAGCTGTTCCTGTATTAGCCGTGTCGCTGGAGCACGAAAGCACGCTGGTTCGCAGATCGGCAGCGTGGGCCTTGACCCAAATGGGAGCAGCGGCCAAACCGGCATTGCCACAACTGATGCAAGCACTCACCGATGTTGACGAGCAAGTCCGTTGGGCGGCTGTCACCACATTGGGACAGATCGGTAACAAGGCCGCGCTGGCCGAAGCGGCAATCATTACCGTTGTCTGTGATCCGAATGTCGATGTGCAATGCGCGGCGCTGACGGCGTTACGCGCGATCGGCATTCGCGACCTCGAACTCGCGCTGCCCGCGTTGAAGCACTGTTTGGAAACCGATGCTCCCGAGCTTCAATCCGAAGCATTGGCCACCGTATCGGCATTTTTGCCGCAATGGAACGATGACACCAAACGGCAGATTGCACCGAGCATCGCCGCTACGGCCGCGGTCGATGATGACGATGTTCGGCTAGCGGCGTTCGTGTTGCTGAGTGACCTTGGATTGGAGGCAGCGCCGGCACTCACTCTGTTGGTTCGCGGGGCGAGCGACCTTGACGAACACATTCAAGCGGCTGCCATTCGTGCGCTCGATCGGTTTGCGGACGCGGTCGACCAACAGCGAAGTGAACTGAATGACAATCAACTCAAGTCACTACGGCGTCCGTGCAAACTCGCTGCACAAGCTTTGTCGAGCCCCGCTCACGATTCGTCCGATTGCCTCCGACTGGCAACCCGATTCAAAGAATTCGCCGATGGCACGACAGCATCCACCGGTGAGCAATCGTTAGCACGTTCGACCGCAAAGACAAAGTCGCATCGTCTCGTTGAGGATGACGACGCATTGAATCCGAACGCGGGTGAGAATGGGCGAGCGGGCGAGGAAGCAAAGCCGACACTCGCGATGGCTTCCATCGACGAGACAGAAGTCGCAACATCGACGGTTCCGGTCGCGAACATTGCCTCGGTCGCGAAAGGGAATGGCTGGCGAGCCGTGTGGTGGGCATTGGGAGCGATCGCTGTTGCCGTCGCGTTGTGGCTGGTGCGTCGCGGCCTGTCGCACGACGAAACGGCCGATAACGTGAAATTTCAAATCTCGAATCCCGATTCTGTGCCGGCAAATCTCAACACTCAATTGACAAACCTGACGAATTTCGACCTCGGCCAATCGGCCGAAGCGGACTTGATCGATGCTCACGTGCTTCCCGCAGTCATGGCTTCACTTCCCGCAGCTCAAGCAGTCGATGAGGTCGCCCCGAACAAACTCGAACGGCCAATCACAGAGTCGCCAGTAACACAACAACCGCAACCAGTCGTGCAAGTGCCACAATCTGTAGCGCAAGCATCTCAGTTGACGGTTCGCGATGCGGAGTCGACGCAACCCAAACAGAGCCAAAGCACGGGTGTTGCCGAACGGCGTGAGGAGATCAATCGGCTCAGTGACGTCGCGTTGGATGTCACTGCGAAACTCAACCGCGCGATGAGCGATGCTGACTCTGTCGTGCGTTGGCGCGCCGCATCGGCGATCACGGCCGCACATGCGGCGACGACGCCTCAATTGCTCGCGGCGATCACGTCCAACGATCCGGAGGTCCGACGCTTGGCTGTCTCTTCATTGCAGGGACTGGGAAAAGAAGCGGTCCCGCCATTCGTGCAGGCTCTCAAAGATCCGAATGCCGATCTGCGACATGCAGCCGCGAACGCCTTGGGACGCATCGGACCGGGAGCGATTGACTCGGTCCCACAACTGACATCCGTGTTGAAAGACCCCGATGCGCGAGTCCGAGCAGCAGCGGCGTTCGCGCTCTCGGCGTTCGGCTCACAGGCATTCGCGGCGATACCGGCCTTGCGGCAAGCGTTGACCGATACCGTGCCTGCGGTTCGAGCCCGCGCGGCGTTCGCGCTGGGACAGATCGGACCGGCCGCCAAAGAAGCGATCCGCGAGTTGGCTCGACTCGTGTCCGAACCGGATGCGACGGTCCGACGCAATGCCGTGTCAGCACTCGGTGGAATCGGAGCTGACGCCGGTGCCGCTCTTCCGGAATTGATGGCAGCCGCTCACGACGTTGATGACGGAGTGCGACGCTGCGTGATGTCGGTGTTGGGCCTGATCGCTCCTTCGACGGCAGAAGCCATCTTGCGACAAGCTCTGTCCGACAAGGATGCCGAGGTGCGTCACTGTGCTCACGCGGCACTCGCCTCGAGCGGACTTGGCCAGGTTGCCAAACAGACAGACACAAACCCAACGAGGACTACCGCGTCTCAATCGAAACAGCCGATCACACTCAAAGTTTTTCAACCACAAGATTCCGGTGCGGCGACAATCGCTAGACAACCCGCGTTGACTCAGCAATCAACCGACAGCTCGGATGATGTTGCCGCGCTCATGCAAGCTCTGGAATCGCCGGACAAGGATCGCCGATTCCATGCGACCCAAGCGTTGGGGCAACTGGGATCACGCGCTGTCCCGGCCATCATCGCGGTAATGCCACGCCACAACTCCGAAACGCGACGACTACTGATCCATGCCTTGGGCCGCATCGGCAATGAAGCGCGCCCGGCAATTCCCGTTCTGCTGGAAGCGCTGCAAGATCCCCATGCCGACGTGCGCTGCGCGGCCGCCGATGGCCTCGGCCGCATGGGAATTGTCAATCCCGTCATGTTGCAAGCGCTGACCCAAGCGCTCTCGGATCGAGATGCTGAAGTCCGGCGCTACGCCGCCACGACACTGGGCCGCTTCGGCCAATTCGCACGGAACACGCAGGTTGACTTGCAAGTCGCGGCACTCGGAGATCCGGAAGCCAAGGTTCGAGCCGCCGCCGATGCTGCACTGCAGCGAATCATGGGACCAGCCTTGCGAGCCGCTTAGGAGTCAGAGGTCAGAAGTCAGAGGTCAGAAGTCAGAAGTCAGAGGGCAGAGGTCAGAGGTCAGAGGTCAGAGGGCAGAGGTCAGAGGTCAGAGGTCAGAGGTCTGGAGTCAGGAGTCAGAGGTCGGGCGAAACTTGGGGCTTAGAAAAACTCACAAATTCAAATCGGTGATTAAGAACTTGCAATCAGAAATCATTATTCAGGGGGCCTTCATGACGTCACTTTCTTGGCATTCCGCACTTCAACGACCCTGTTTTTTCCAACGACTACAGAAGCATCCCTGTAGCGGTCGATTGAGCCGCTGGTGGCAATGGGCCGTGATGTCGCTGGGTTGCTTGGCCGGATGTTCGACGGTGGATAACTCTCATGAGACCGTCGCGGCTCCATCGGGAATGCCCCACCGCATCCTGGCGAAAACCAAGGACTGTGTCGAAGAGACCTGGGAATTCGCCCGCGCACCGTTTACCCGCCAGTCCATTTCATGCACCGATACAGTCGCCTGCCCCGAACCGGTCATTGTCGAAGAGTATCCTACCGATGACATGCTGCCGTCCCCGGATTCGCAATCCGGTAACCCGGATGTCTCGCAACTGAAAATGCCGGGCGGGTTGAACGCGGCGACGGTCAGCGCCGATTTGTCATCAAAAGCAACGAACCGACAAACAACTGCGACTTCTAACAACGCCACCACCGCATTGGCACAGAAAACGCCGAACGTGAGGCCCGTCAGTGTGGCGCCGAACACACTCAGTCTTGCCGATGCGCCGCAGAAATTACCCGCAACGACAGCCACTCTGGCCCTCCGTACTCCGGCATCTGTTCCCGCCGCGATCAGTCCACCTCCAGCCCCAGAACCGCTCAATACCCAGACGGTGAGTGCTTCACGCCAGATTCCTCCGACAGACAATCTCCCGGCCAACATCACGTGGTGCCAGGTCCGCCTGCGCAATGTCAGCCAGCAAACCGTCGCCCAGGTCTCCGTGGTCATCACCTCGCCAGAGAACACGGAATTGGTCGTCAGCAATGCGGGGCCAGTAATGCCGATTCATTCCAATCGCATGGATTTCTCCGCGATTCCCCAGATCGCTCCGCAGGAAGAGGTCATCGTGACGTGCGGAATTTCCGCGTCGGACGAAGCGTCTCATCGCCTGCATGTCCAAGTCCGCGACGCACAGGGAGGCTCGAACCAAGAGATCCAAGCGCGCTGGAAAGTGGCCATCGAGCCGATCGAAAAACCGTAACACGCAGTCAATGTCAGCAGTAGCGGGAGGCGATTGAGGCAGCCCGGCATCGAAAGGTGCCGGGCTGTTCTTTTGAATTCGCGGTTGTCGACCCCTTCGATCGCGGCAGCGCAAGTGCTTTAGGACTGTCGGATCTACAACTGTCCAATTCCGGAGATTGACGATTGATGAACAAGGATTGTTGATTGTTGAAAGAGGGCACTGCCGCTCACTTCGACTTCACGTGAATCCAATAGTTGTTGATGCGCCGACCCTTACGGCTCGAACACGCCGCTGAAGACTTCGGTTGCCGGACCGGTCATGAAGACATCACCGCTATCGGCCCAATCGAGTTGCAAGTCGCCGCCACGCAGATGGGCCGTTACTTTCCGTTGCGTCAGTCCGGCCAACACACCTGCGACTGCCGCGGCACACGCTCCGGTGCCACAGGCCAGCGTCTCGCCGGAACCGCGCTCCCACACGCGCATCCGGAATTCACTCGGTGAAAGCACCTGAATGAATTCCGCGTTGATGCGCCGCGGAAAGGCAGGATGTCGTTCGATCTCGGGTCCGACGCGCAGTACCCAATCGTCGGTGATCTCGTCAACGAATGTGATGCAGTGTGGATTGCCCATCGACACGCACGTGACCTCAAACTCGCGGCCAGCGGCAACCAGTGTCTGCCGAATCGGCGGATCGTTCGGCAGCGTGGTCGGGATCTCGGCGCTCTTCAGAATCGGCGGTCCCATGTTGACTCGTACACTCTGCACACGGCCATTCTCGACTTGGCATTGCAGAGCCAATACGCCACGTCCAGTTTCGATTTTCAGAGACTCGTTCCGCGCGATGCCGTGATCGTAAAGGTACTTCGCCACGCAGCGCACCGCGTTGCCACACATCTCCGCCTCGCTGCCGTCAGCGTTGAACATTCGCATGCGTGCGTCGGCAACTTCCGACGGGCAGATCAACACCAGCCCGTCACCGCCGACACCAAAATGCCGATCACTGATTTGAATCGCCAGCTTGGCGACGTCCGACGGAAAAAGTTCCTCAAAACAATTGACGTAAACGTAGTCGTTTCCGGCTCCGTGCATCTTGGTAAATCGCATGATGTTTCCTCTTCCTATTTGTTTCGGCTTGCGACGCAGCATCACCTACGTAATCAACTCGACAAGGCTGCCACTCGGATCATGCACGTGCAATCGTTGATCAAGTGTTGCAAAGCGGCCGCCGTTTTGACGTGCCACTTCTACCAACCAAGCGTCCGTGACCTGTTGGTGTCCAACCGCGGCTTGAAAAATCCCGGGATCACAGGCTGAAGGTGATTGCCAAAAGACATGTCCCGGAAGGGCCAAATTCCGTTGCAAGATTCGTGCGGCTTCCTGAGGAGCGACGACCGCCAAAGTCACCGCCGGATTTGACGACAGCCGAACAAAACTGAGTTGAGTCAACGCACACGTGGCCCACCCGCGATGAGACTCCCGCTGAAACCACTTGGACGACTTGGCATGATGCGGATGGTTCGGCCATGCCAAAGCCAACAAGACATTGACATCCAACAAGACAACGCTCATCGCTCCTCTTCCTCCATCGCTTGACGCACTTGATCCTCTGAAATCAGTGGAGTTCCAGGCGGAACGCGAAATGTCTCCCAGACAGTCCTTTGAAGCGTCGTGTCCTGCTCTGGATGTTGACCCATCTCCACCTTCCCGGAAAGTTCCATCAATTGTTGACGGCGAACATAGCGAATGTACTCAGTCATCGCCGTGCGAACAGCCAGCGCGACGTCCGTCTGCTGCGTTACCTCACACAGGTCGCGGAGTTCGCGGTCATTCAGGTCAACGGTCGTTGTCATCTCCAGTTTCTCCTTAGGAACGGGGCCGCAATAAGTTCCCGACTTGTTTTCAGGGATTGATTCGCGAGCCGCAGGAATGCGTGGCGCGAACTCTATGGGGCTTAGAGGAATCGATTGCGGTTTGGCCCGAAGGGTCGCAACTCGAAAGCCCAGGGCAACGCCCTGGGGAACTGAAGATGATTAAACACCAGCCCTGAAAGGG
>JAYVSP010000784.1:0-12903 GCA_043775215.1 Planctomyces sp.
ACAATAGTGAGTCGAACCGTTCGTCTCGGCGTTCCGCGACACTCCATCGAAGCGACTCGACGACAGCAGCCGAGTCGATCCTGTCACCAACCTGTGCCGCCTTCCTCGCGAGGTCAGCAACCAATGGTGCTGCGATTGAACTCGCATCGCCGCCGGCGAGATTCCTTGCGCCACTGAGACAGGCGAATGTGGCTGAACGGCCGACAGGAAAGTCTGCCGTTAGAAAGTCCTCGACAGTTTCGCAAATCAACGCGAGCACAAGCGAGCCGATCAAGAACACCTGCGAGGTTTCTGGTTGGCCCAATTCAGATGCCTCGGCGACTCCAAGCTCCGCTCCTCGCCATTCGGGAAGCAATCCACTTCCGGGAATCACCGCAGTGGGGTCAAGGAGTTGTGTAAAGCGCAGGCCCTCGCTCCAGTCGAACGCGATCCACTCCGGAGAGACGTCCAATACATGGATTCCGCGAGCATTCAGCGATCCAAGAATGCCGCAGAGCGAAATCCCAAGCTCAACGCTTTCTCGCGGCGACAAGCCATTACTGCCTCGAACTCTTTCGGCAAGCGTTCGCCGCGCGAAATCGGATCGCAGCAAAGCAATGCCGCAGGGATCGTCAGCTTCGCGATGCACACAGGGACGGACAACCTGCGACACTGCCGCTCCTTGTTGAAGTCTCTCCGCTGTTTCGACCCGCCTCAGCCAGCAGCTTTCGGCTTCGTTTGATTGTGCGGCATCATCGGAGGGGACCAAGATGAAGCCGGTATTCGCATCGTCGTCGTCAGCCGCGACAACGGCGAAGGAATCAATCCATCGAGATTTCCACCTCGGTTGTGGAAGTAGCCAACGGGCAAATGGCAGTCGTGGTCCAGAGTCCGATAGCAAGCGCTCTCGGATCGCAGGTACTCGATCCTTCCACGCGCTCGGCAAGGGCGGCAATGGCACAACAGGCAGTTCCGGAGTCGGCGTTTTCGCTGCTTCGGAAAGATCTGTCGGTTCAATACCGTCAAACGGTTCCGGTTCAGCGGAAAACTCTTCGACTCGCGGGAGCCTCAACTCCTCCAACCAACAATTCAGATCCGAGTCAGCCTTGCTGATCAGGCCAGGATCGGGCACGCGATTCTGGCCGAAAACTTCGACGATTTGAGCCAGCGTCTGCGGAACCCGTTGATAGCAACGAAGCGTTTCCAAAAGACTCAGCAAATTGGCAACTCGGTTCTGCAACGCTTCTTCGTGATCGAATTGATCAAGAATCGCCCACAGCGCTCTTCGGTACTGAACAGGATGAGCCATTGGCGAAGGTTCTCTCGGAGCGGATCGTTTCCGCGTTCATTTCCGGTTGGTCGTGCCGATGTTTCAACACGCCGACGTCAGCGCGGGCGAGCATCATCCCCTGATTCTTCAGCCTCAAAAACACCGACAACGTCTCCCATGATCACGGTATAGGCCAGAGTCCCACGTTCCAAATCGACATCGGGAAGGAAGTCTTCGTCGAACGATTTCAGGAGCTTTGGAATCTCTTCCTCTGTCCATCCAGCATTTTTCAGCAAGATGACGGTTCCGGAAACCGTGCCGCTGTCGAGGTAGTGAAGATCGACGGCAGCAACTTCCTTGTCGTCTCGCAACAACAAAAACCTCTCCGAGGACGCGGTTCTCAACGTGCGTTTCCATTGGTTCATTGCGACGCCCTCACGGCAATGGTCGTGGCGGCCAGAATTGCGGAGCCGATCAGCACCACCAAACAACCGACTTTAGACCCACTTCCACGATAGCTCACGCCGGTTCCAGGGATTGAAAAGCTCGTGTAGCGCCTCCCCTTGGCGTTCGTACCAACACGAAGTCCCTTCCCGCCGACCGAATACCCCACGCCTGATTTGCTGACGCTGACTCGAAACGGGCCGAGGTTCACAGATTTCCGAAAGGTAAAACCCATACGCGTGACTCTAAGATCGACGACTCAACCAATCAAATGAAGTGACAGCGAGAGACACAGAGAGATCAGCCGGAACCAACGGACTGGTATGCAGCGTTCAGGGCTGATTCAATAGTTTCAGTTGGACAAATTGCCCGTTTCTTATCACTTCACGATTAGCCATAAGAGGGAACTGTGCATGCCATCTGCGAGTCTTGTTGCCGAGCTGACTTGCTAAAGTCCCTGGTTGTTTCGTCCGCTCTTAAAGGTCAATGCAGCGTTTGCGGACAAGCGGGCCAGACCGTCTTGGAGACAAATGCACGCGACTTCCTTCTGGCGGTCAAGGCTTTGATTCGTTACCACTTTTCGGAGTGGCAGTACCACTCAAAGCTTGGTGGAGACAGCTTTGAAAGACTTTTGAGTTCGGACAATCCGCTCATCAACCTCAATCCCCAACTTAATGAATTGAATTACGAGGATTTCTTGATGTCATTCTTGGATGACATTGATAGCGACCAGCAGATTACTCTCTTCACGGCATACGGTCGCGATATCTATGGCTACGAGTTCCGCCGTGCAGTTTCTGAAGGCAACTGTCCGCTAATCGCGGCGGTGAGGAGTGACTTGGAAAAAGCAAATCATTTCTTGGTGGAAGCAAAATACGAAGCGGAATTCGCGGCCATCAAGAATCATATCTCAATCAACGTCGAGGCGGACTCGGTCTGGCATCGTGCTAGAATTGGAGCAACGAGACAGGCAGCGGACGCCAGTTTCGAGATGACCGGGGACTCGTACTACTACGAACCACATACTGACCAAGCGATCGGTGCTCCCCCGGTCGGAACGACTTCGGCAGGGCGGCTGAACCGGACCGGCATTTCATTTCTCTATCTAGCGTCGGATGAAGATACTGCTGTTGCTGAAGTGAGACCTCATCCCGGTGTATTCGTCTCTTTGGGCTCTTTTGTAATTTCTAAAACGCTGTCCATTGCTGATTTGTCGCGTCATTCGCTCGCAGACCTCTTTCGGACGAACGAGGATCTTGAGAAACTCGAAACGATTGTCGCCATTGAAAATGCCATTGCCACGCCAGCTCCGCCCACACATCAGCAGCTCTACAGTCTCACGCAGTTCTTATCAGATGTCCTACGCAAGTTGGGTTTTGATGGCGTGAAGTTTAGGAGCACGGTCGGACCTGGTGTGAATCTCGTCCTCTTCGATCCCGGTGCCGCGACTTGGCGTCCTAGCCTGGGGCGGGTTGTTGAAGTCAAGCGGGTCATTTATGAGCATGAAGATCGAAAAGTATTCGATCCAGGCCAGTGCTACGAAATTGATTTCACTCCGAGGGACCGGGAAACGCAACACAAACTGAAGCCCCCAAGTTGGGTTGATGAACCTCTGCGTTTCTGATGACAGAACGTCTCAAGCTGAGAACTACCCTATACACCGGTTCGTTTCTCAATCCACCGTTGGGGCGACTTATCATTTTCTTCGCGCGACTCGTGTTTTGAACCTGTCAGTCGAGCCGGTGGTTTAGGCCGGTCGCGGTCTTGATCTCCGCAGCGATGGCAGTCCTTCTTCAGCGATGAGCGACGGCCAATAACTGCACGCCGACATCGCGAGTCATGTCGTCGAGTCCGCATGAAATGGTGACACGCATACGGACTGCTGCGAGCGCATCCGTATTCATTACGCCCGTCAACCGGCGTCACAGTTTTCCTATTCGTCAAAGCTACTTACTCATTCGTCAAAGGCGACCAAACGCAAAAAGATGGCTCAAATTACCATGTGAAATAAAATCGCAGAAAATAGGGAATCGACTACGAAATACGATGAAGAAAAGCCGAAACCGGCTAAGAGGTGGCAGCGACCGCGGGAGTGAAAGTTGGTCACGTTGCCGAGATGGAACGAGAGACGGATCTCTGTCATCTCGATTAAGCAGGATCGAAGTGGTTGAGATAGATCGACTCATGAAGAACACCAAGGAGGGTGCTCAATGAATGACAGCGAACAACAATTCGGCTCAGTTAAGCCGGGCAACGAACCGGCATTCGTTTCGAGCCAAGACGATGCGCCCACGGCAATTCTCGAAAATTGTGAGACGCAGCGTTCAGTCGTTGGACCAGCGACTACAGGGGCTGAGCAGGCACTCACCGCCGCCAGGAACCTCCCGGATCGGATGCACCAGCTCAGATTGGAGCTGGAGTCGAGTTTGATCGAGGACCATCAACCGAGGCTCACGTTGGAGAGGATTCTGCTGGGCGAGGTTGCACGCGAATCTGCTGCATTGGAAGCGATGCATCAGACTGAGATCGCGGCCTTAAAGGTCGGCATGCGCAATGCTCGCAAAATTGCGGACGCGACAACGCCTGGTGGAGTTGATCAGGTTGAGGTCACGGCTGAGGACATCTTGGTCGCTGCCACGTCGAACGATTTTTACGAGAAGACCAGTCGATCGCGCCGGCAACGTCAGGTCTCACTCTTCCGCTGGTTGACGCTGTTGCAAACCGTCTCTGAGAAGTTCGACAAGGCGCGTCCGAAATTGACGGCTGACGAATTGCGCCGCCACTTTCCCGACGCCGAAAGTTGCGAGCGGTATTTGAGGTCACGCCGAGAGGTCTCTAAATGGGTGTGTCCGCGCTGCCATGTCCGATCGCGCAAACATTGGCTTGCCAAACGACGGTCGTGGGAGTGCGCGGAATGCGGCGCACAAACGGGATTGCGGTCCGGCTCGGTGATGGCCGACTCGCCGTTGCCGTTGGGAAAATGGTTTGTGGCGATCGGAGTGGTCTGTATTGACCGCGACACCTCCGCACCACAGCTCGCAGACGCGATCGGTCTCGCGCGAGTGGCGACCGCGCGTCGAATGCTCTCGGCGATCCTGACTGCGTTGTGGTCAGCCAATCGCGATGACCTTCTCGTCGGGCTGCCAACGTATATCGAAGTAGGTGCGGCTCTGCCTGAACGTAGCGGCGTTTTTGCGCCAAATGTGCGTCGTGAAGAGCCTCACGAAGTGGCGGGCTTCAAGTCCACTGACGAAGTTGGTTCATCAACTTGATCAAGAAGTTACGTTGACAGCGTGACGGCGACATGGGCGGTCGTCGCCACCTGCATGAAGTGTCCCACACGCCCAACATCTCAGGTAATGAGCAGAGGAGTATTGCCATGACCGAAAATCTGAACGGTGATCGACAACCTGAGCCCACGGAAACGGGCCGAAACGATCTCGCGCAAAGTGCATCTGACAAAAACACTCAGCGGGAGGGTGCTGCACGGCGAAAGCCGAGTATCCCCAGCGAAGAGCAATGCATTTCTGCCTTGGCACAGATCCCGGCCTTGATGATGACCGGGCTCCTGAACACGGCCCAAGCGAGCGTGACAAAAGGAGTTTACGTCGCGGTCTTGCAGCACTACCGACAACCAAAATCAACGTCAAACAGCACCGGCACGACGGCTCCGAGTTTGATCGACATTCTCCAGAAACAGCCGAGCATGATTGCTTCGTTGGTCCCAATGCTGACTCAGGAGCAACTCAGGGAGATTCAGCAGCAGGTCAACGATGCGAACGAGGCCGCTTGACGCAAGTCGTCATTCGACTCACCGCGCGTCAGAAGGTTGCACCAGTAATACCGGCAAGGAGGGTGTTTCATGGATGATCCGCAGGTCAACAGTTCTGTGCCACCCGACGCAAAGGTGGAGACTGCGACCAGTCGTTCCAACGCGAAGTCGTCGATTGCGAATATAGACGAGTGCTTGCGAGCGCTGACCAAGCTGCCGGTCTTGGTACTCTTGGGGATGGTGACGCCGTCGCAATCCAACGCGATGTGCCGAGTCTATTTGACGATTCTCCAGCATCATTGGCGCAGTGCTGGAAACGATGAGAACCATGTCAGCACCAAGGACAAACTGGTGGAGCTCTTGCGCCAGAATCCGAGCATGGCAGAAGCGTTTGTTGGACTCTTGGATGGCGCAGACATCGCCAAGATCGTGGGTGGCGAAGGAGACTGTTGAGATGGAACTGAAAGCGTTCTGTGAGACCTTTGTTCGCATCGACCGCGCACCGATGTCGTTCCAAGGACGAGGTTATCTCGAAGAGATCTATGCCGCTGCGGGAGGCAATCTCGTTTTGCGATGCGGGCGTCAGGTCGAGAAATCCACTCTCCTGTCAAACTTGGTGACCTTTAACGCGGTCCGCAATCCCCGGACTCAGATACTCTACGTCTGCCCGCGCCAGGATCAGGCGGAAGTCTTCAGTCGGTCCCGCTTGTGGCCGGCGATCATGAGTAGCCCGCTGATCCGAGGAGCGCTGATTGGGGCCAAGAAAATGTCGCCCACTGCCGCCGACATCTACTTCAACAACGGTTCTGAGCTATTCATTCGATCGGCCTTCCGTTCGGCCGACGCGGCGCGCGGAATTAGTGCCGACATGCTTCTGCTCGATGAGTACCAGGACTTGGCCCCGGGCAGTCTTCCGGTGTTGATGGAGATTATGTCGCACTCGGACCGCAAGCAGGTGGTGATCACGGGCACGCCGAAGCACGTCGATAATCCGCTCGAGTCGGCGTTATCACGTTCAACGAACTGCGAGTGGTTCGTGGCCTGCTCTTGTGGAAAAGAAGTCCGCCTCGACCAGGAAGTCATCACCCCGGACGGATATGTCTGCCAGACGTGCCGAAAGCCAATTGACCCTCAACAAGGCCGGTGGGTTGCGAAACATCCGGAGTCCAACTGGGCCCAAGGATTCTGCATCAATCAATTGATGGTTCCGTGGATTCGCTTGGAGGACATCCTTGGAAAGCAAATCGACTACGACCCACTGGCGTTCACGAACGAGTGCTTAGGTTTGCCGACGACGCTCGGCGATCATGTCCTGACTCGGGAGCAGATCGAGTCTTGCTGTAACCAACGCGCGATGGCGAAGAGCTTGGCCGATGTCCCGCGCGACGGTCACCGTTCTCTAGTTGCGGGCTTGGATTGGGGTGCTGATGGACCTGCGGCGACGTTGCTCACCATCGGCTACATGTCGCAACGAGACAAATTCCAGGTCGTCCATTATTCGCGTTTTCGGGGTCGCGAAGATCCCAACGAGGTTCTGAATGCCGTCGTCAAGACTTGCCGCGAATTCCGTGTCGGCACCATCGGCACCGATGGAAGTGGCACCGGCGTGATGCATAACTGGATGTTGGCGGAGAAGCTTCAAGGACAAGCGAGAGTAGTCTGCATCTCGTATCACGACTCCAACCAAGTCATTCGCCAGCAAGGCCCATTAACAAAGTGGGGAATCGATCGAACGGAAAATCTGGGATTCCTGTTTCACTGGATTCGTAAACGGCAAATCGAGTTTCGGCGACTCCATGACATGCGGCCCTTCGTGGAGGAATTTCTGAACGTCACCGCGGAGCACGACGACTACCGTCATTCGATCCGCTATACGAAGCCGGAAACTCAACGGGATGACGCCGTGCATTCGACCCTGTACGCATTCGTCGTTGCGCGCAAATTCGCGTCCCCACCGCCAAACGGGATTGAGATGTAATCGAAATCACCCAAATCAAACTGCTGTACCTATTCCTGTGTGCCAAGAACTGTGTCCCAAATCGGTCCGCCGGCCAAGTATTGTGTCCCAACTGTGACAAGAACTGTGTCACACGGCGTCGTAAGTCCATATATGGCTTAGAGGCATGGGACAGGTATTGTGTCCCACACCAATCTGGTTTGGGACAAAATTCTCCGCAGGGGCCAGATTGATGCTTTGTTTAACCCCAACGCCATCGGCGTGGGCGCGGTGGATACGACTTAAACATCTCTCAATCTCGCCCGCACGAAGAGAAAAATAGTTCAGAAAGCCCGCACAACCAAGGCTTTTCTCGGATGCGTCAAATCTCAAACTGGATCCGTCGCTGGCTGGAATGCCAAAACCGAACATGGAATGTGCGGCAACAGAGTTTCGGCGGTTTGGCCGAAGTCGCGCCCTGACTCATCCGTGCGAGAGGCTGTGCCGCAGACGAGCAGGTTGATCTGCCATTCGTCGATCAGGCGATGCAGCGTTTTGGAAGCGGTTCCTGCGATAACTTCCGGCAGGATGCCATAGGTCATCGTGCGGTGATCGGTCATGCTCAAGTGCTGATACAGCCCTTGCCGAGCCAACTCACATCGCTCGGTATTTCGCTGTGCAACTTCGGCGTCAGACTGACCGTAACGCCACGCCTCTGGCCAACGATCCGGCTCGACCACATGCACCAACCAGCCTTTCGCATCGCGCCACAAGCCGCTGCCGACAAACGCCATCAAGGCTCGTTGTCCGACGTCACTCAAATCGTCTGCGATCAAGACATGCGGCGGTTCGTGCTCTTCGCTGTCAGCAGCCGCGGCCGAGGCGATCGTTCGTTCGACCAAGACTGGACAACGCGCGAAACGCAATACCTTCGACGCCGTCGGCCCCAACTGATTCGGTCGGGAGCCCGCGCCGACGATCAGCAGGTCCGGCGAAAACTCTTCCGCCTGCCGCAACAACTCCCGCCAGGCGACACCGCCGAGCAGTTCTGTTTCACAGGCAACGCCCGCCTCGCAAGCTTGTTCCGCCAGAGCGTCCAGTCGCTCAGAAACGAATCCCGAGAAGGCACTCACCTGCTGCGGCGACGCGGGGATGCGAGTCAGGTCCAGTCCCTCGATCACCGCGCACAGCCGCAATTCACCGCGCTGAGCCGACGCAATCTCTAGTGCTCGATCAAACAATCGTCGCGCATCGGCCGGGAGGTCATCCTCGGAGTTCAGCTCACGAAGTTCGAGATCAAGCCCGACGAGCACTTTTCGGAAATACATGCGACAGAAATCCCAATGTCCAAGCACCAATGACCAAAGAAATCCCAAATCCAAAATGCCCAAAGTCGTGGGGCAGGTTTTCAACCTGCCAGAGAACTGTGGTGCTTCTTTCAATTCAGTCGCAAGCCGGGCAGGTTGAAAACCTGCCCCACGTCAACGACCGACGTCCGCCAATGGCTCAGCGCTGCGTGACCGCATGGGTCGTGCCCGGCTTGGATTCGACGGCATGTTCTAGCTTTTGCAGCAGCGTGCGTTTTGTGTACACGTCGCGAAGCATGATCGGATGCGTTGGGTCGTTGCCGGGAAAGATCAGCAAAACGGGAATGGAACTGCTTCCGAACGAATTGAGCCAGCGAGTCACCTCCGGTGAGCCGTCCGTCCAGTCTGCTTTCAATGTGACGACGTCATGCTGTTTAACAATCGCCAAAGTTTCGTCGGTGTTGAGTGCGAACTTCTTGACCGTCTTGCAGGTCGCACACCACTGCGCGGTGAAGTCGATCAGCACGGTTCTACCGCTCTTGAGTTCCGCATCGACAACGTCTCCCTTAAACGGCTTCCAGGGAAGCTGCGGTCCGCTGGGATGTTCGTCCGCCAGGCCGAGCGCCAGCCACCACCCTCCGAGGCAAACCGCTGACGCCAGCGAACGCACGAACCAACGTCGCCCGTCTGGCGAATTGATGTTGTAAAGATGCCCCACCATCCACAGTGCGAAACCAATCGACAGCAACAGGATCAACATCGGAAAGATCCAGGTGGCCTTCAGGCTGCTCATCAAGAAGATCACCGTCGCCATCATCAAGAAACCGCAAACCTCCTTGAATGTCACCATCCAATTTCCCGGCTTCGGCAGAAACTTGACCCAGCCAGGAAAGAATCCAAGCACGAGGTACGGCGACGCCATTCCCAGTCCCATGACCGTCCAGACGAGATACGTGATGTGCGCCGGTTGCTTGACCGACCAACCGAGCGTGACGCCCAGAAACGGTCCGCTGCACGGAGTGGCCAACAATGTGGCGAACACTCCGGTCAAGAACGCGCCCATCAAACCTTCCTGACTCTGGTGACTCGCGGCGGAACCGACCAAGCCAGGCACGGGAATCTCAAACACACCCAACAGGCTCAAGCCCATCGCGAACACCACGCAGGTCATCGCTACTTGGAAGCCAGTCTCTTGAAACAGGCCGCCCCAACCGAATTTTGCGAACACGGCCAAGCTGGCCAACACCAGAAACACGGACACAACGCCCGCCGAATACACCACATTCAACGCCAGAATTCGGGCGCGACTTTCTCCCGCCTGCTTCAAAAAACTGAAGATCTTGATGGCGATCACCGGCAACACGCACGGCATCACGTTCAAAATCAATCCCCCCAGAAAGGCATACAGCAGAAACTGCCCCAGACCACCGGCAGTGTCATCTTCAATGTGGAATATCTCCCCTTGAAACGAGGGCAACAGTTTGTCGAGCGGCACTGCTGCAATGCCCTCGGGATCATCTTCCTCTTCTTTGGGCTCTTTCTTCGGGTCTTCCTTCGGCTCCACTTTGGTGACGACTTGAGAGTCCACTTGTGGTTCCGGCAGTGGCGGAACGCCGTACCCCAAGACGAACGGCACCTTCTTCGTTGGCCGGCACGAGCCCATGTTGCAAATCTGATAGGCCAGTTCTCCGGCGACACCATACTCCGCCTTCTCGACCGTGAATTGCCGAGTCCAGGTGATTTCCTTGTGATGAATTCGCTGCTCTTTGCCCTCGTCGATCCGTTCGATCTCTGGAACGAGTGTCGGCGAAAACGTCTCCTCGGTCGGTTTGAGTCCCTTCGTTGATGACAGATCGATGATGGTCGGATTGCCGTAATTCAGTGGGTCTTGATCAAGAGCAAACGTGTGCCAGCCCGGTTCCAGCCGCATTGTGATCGACAACGTGACGGCATCTCCCACCTTGCCGTTTTCGGGCGTCAGCCAAAATCGGACTTTGACAGGGTCCGGCGATTTGCCTCGCTGTGGAGTGATTTCGATTTCAAATGGCTGCGGTCCAGCTTCGGGTTTCGGGCTTCCGTCGCCAGCAGCGGTCTTGGTCGTAGTCTCGAGTTTGTTGGTCGGCGACACAGCCGGCAGCTTGTTCGCCATCAGTTCACGAGCATTCGCGGTGAGCACGACTCGCGCGGGAACGCCGATGCCCACGTCGAACGTCTCGTCGTGAGGTGTGCAACTCGAGGCGTTACAGATTTGGTATTTGACGCGCGCCACGATTCTCGCTTCGTCCGGCTTTGTGCCGGGCAGCAGCCGGAATCGACGGGACCAAGTCACTCCACCGTCGGTGAACTTTTCCAGACTTTGTCCCAATTCGTCGACGTCATGCTTCGGTTCGTGGTCGGCCGAGAACTCGTCTTGGACCGGTTCAATCCCTGTCGTGGTTTTGGCCAGCATGAAGCGAGTCGCTCCAGAGAACTCGCGGTTGGTCGAGTACGTGTAACTTCCTTCCGGCAGCTTCAAGCCGACCGACAGAACGAACTCGTCGCCGGACTTTTGCGGCGTCAGCGAGACCTTCAGCAGCGCTCCCTGCCCGGAACCTCGCGTCCCCTTCCCTGAAACGGCTTTGCTATTGAGCGGATCGCGGAAGGTGTCTGCGCCGAACGTCGAGGATCGGACAGATCCCCACAGCACCATTGCGACGGCAGTCACCACCATCAGAAATCGTGTCTGGGCGTGTGGCATGTGAGACTTCAATGGAAAGAGTGGCGAATGGAGGCAGTTGCGATCGAAAATCTCTTCGAGTGATTCCGCAATCGGTCAGCCTGGAATCATACGTCGCCCGGATGATAGCCCAACGGAAGGAAATCACTCAATTCGAGTTGAATCCTTGGATGCTCGGCGCTTCGCGGGGGTAACGGGGTGGGCGGACTTAGGGCCTTACGCCAGATTTCGCCTGACTTTGCGATTCGCGAATGCACCCGGTCGCTAGCGCCGCTAACATGTTTGACCCAACGTCCGATTTTTCTTGAGGAACTCATGCAACCGACACAGTTCATCAACGTCGTCAGCACGGTGCCGCTCGTCGCACCGAAAGTGCTGAAGACCGAGTTGGCCGTCACAGAGCCGGCGAATAAGACCGTCGTTGAAGGCCGCGAAACCATCAAGCACATTCTCGCCGGCCATGATCCGCGGGTGCTGGTTGTCGTCGGACCCTGCTCGATTCACGATCGCAAGTCGGCCATCGAATATGCCCGCCGGCTGAAGGCTCTGTCCGACAAAGTGACAAAGACGCAGTTCATCGTGATGCGAGTGTACTTCGAGAAACCCCGCACCACCGTCGGCTGGAAGGGGTTGATCAACGATCCGTATCTCAACGATTCGTTCGACATCGCGACGGGGTTGCGTCTGGCACGCGAGATTCTCTTGGAAATCGGTGAGCTGCAACTGCCGGCTGCGACCGAACTGCTGGAACCGATCACGCCGCAGTACATCGCCGACTTGCTGACGCTGGCGTCCATCGGTGCTCGCACGACCGAGTCACCGACGCATCGCCAGATGGCGAGCGGCTTGTCGATGCCAATTGGATACAAGAACGGAACAGACGGAAGTTTGCAGGTGGCCATCGACGCGATGCTCGCCGCGAAGACTCCGCACGCATTTCTGGGGATCGACAGCGACGGCCATACCTGCATCGTCAATACACGCGGCAATCCGTGGGGTCACTTGATTCTGCGCGGCGGACGCGCCAGCTCGAACTATTCCGCGGAGCACCTCACAACAGCGACCGAGAAGCTCACCGGTGCGGGTCTGATGCCGCGGTTCATGGTCGATTGCAGTCATGGCAACTCGAACAAGGACTACCGCAATCAACCGCTCGTATGGCGCGACGTGATCGATCAGCGAACCGCCGACAATAAGGACATTGTCGGCTTGATGCTCGAAAGCAATCTCTTCCCAGGCAATCAAAAGCTGACGACCGATCCGTCGCTGCTGCATTACGGAGTCTCGATCACCGACGGCTGCATCGGCTGGGACGAGACCGAATCGCTCATCCTTGAAGCACATGAAAAACTGCAACGGTAGGCTTACTCACGCCGGAGTCAGTCTTCAAAATGTGCTGACACAAACGAATTCCATATGCGGCCGTGCTCAAGGGGTCGGGAGTCTTTTTCAGGTCGGCGATGTTGCCGATTGACCCAC
>JAYVSP010000785.1:0-8520 GCA_043775215.1 Planctomyces sp.
GAAGCAGAGGAGTCTAATTTCGAGTGAAACACGAAATGTTGAAAACCGCGATATTTCACGGGCAGGTTACAAACCTGCCCCACGAGTTCGCTTGTTTGAAGATTAGCAGGCCCTGGTTCGGTGAACCGAACGGTTTTCAACGCAGAGACGCAAAGAGGCCAAAACGCAAAGGATCACAAAAGAAGTTCAGTTCGCGACACAAAACTTAACTTGTCAGTCATTCTTTGCGGCCTTGCCTCTTCGCGACTTTGCATTGAAATCAGTCCGAGAAAATGCCTCGTTCGCTCGAAAGTTCTCTCACCGCTTTGATAGCATGTCGCCTCGCTTCGGCCGGCCGATTGCACGGACGCCCGAGACCTTCGGACCTACACCGCGTTCCGTGGAGACCCGCCTCATGACTCAGTTCACCCCCGACTCTCGTCCTGTTTCGACTTCTGCTGCGACTTCTGCGAGTTCGACGACTCGGCGCGACTTCCTGAAGGCGGGAGCGGTCGCTGCGACGATTCCGGTCTTAGCAGGTCAATTCGCACCTTCGGTCTATGCGGCCGGCAGTGACACACTGAAGATCGGATTGGTCGGCTGCGGTGGTCGAGGGAGCGGGGCGGCTCGCGAGGCCTTGTCGGCGGATCCGAATGTCGAATTGGTGGCGATGGGCGATGTCCATGCCGACAAGCTCAACAGCAGCTTGAACAACCTCAAAAACATTGAGGCCCTGGCCTCAAAGGTGAAAGTGGACGACGACCACAAGTTCGTCGGTCTGGATGCCTACAAGAAAGTGATCGACGCGTGCGACGTCGCGTTGCTGGCCAGTCCGCCCGGTTTTCGGCCGATGCACTTCAAGTACGCGGTCGAGGCGGGCAAGCAGATCTTTACCGAAAAGCCGATGGCCACCGATGCCCTCGGCGTGCGGTCGATCATGGAGTCGGTCGAGATCGCCAAGCAAAAGAAGCTGGCGGTTGTCGCCGGTTTCTGCTGGCGGTACGAAAACGCCAAGCGGGCGTTCTTCGAGCAGATTCACAACGGAGCGCTCGGCGAGATTCGCATGGTTTACGGCACGTACCTCACCAGTCCGGTCAAGCCGATGCCGCCCGCGACCACTCGGCCGCAAGGGATCAGCGATCTCGAGTGGATGACTCTCAACTGGTACAACTACACATGGCTTTCAGGGGATGGATACGTCGAGCAAGCGATTCACACGGTGGACTGGCTGGCGTGGGCGTTCCAAGACAATCCGGCCGCAAGCTGCACGGCGGTCGGCGGTCGCCAGATCCCACAGGATGGGGGCAACATCTTCGATCACATGGAGGTCAACTACGTGTGGGCCAATGAGGCGCGCGGCTGCATCGCCCAGCGGCAGATTCCGGGCTGCCACAATGAGAACAATCTGTATGTCCTCGGAACCAAGGGAGCCGGGCAGCTCGGTCCGCGCGGCACGGTGATCAATGGGGAAACCAATTGGAAATACACCGGCCCTGGCAACAACATGTACCAGACCGAGCACGACGAATTCTTCAAATCGATTCGAGACGGCAATCCGATCAACAACGGCGACCGAATGGCCAAGAGCACGTTGCTCGGCATCATGGGCCGCATGGCCGCTTACACTGGCAAGCAGATCACTTGGGAAATGGCCTTGAACTCGCAAGAGGCACTCGTCCCGAACGCATTCCCGGACGGCTGGCAGACGAAAGTCGAACTCCCCAAGACGGCGATGCCGGGCATCACGCAGTACCTGTAGCGCGCCCTCGCCTCAAATGAAGGGGGCAGGAACCAGGTGGTTTTGAAGTGCTTGACCTCAAACTCAAACTGGCGTCGCGATGTGGCGGAGAGTGGCAGTTGATAAGGCTTTGGCGGTCAAACTTATGGGACTGATGGGAAGCATAGGACTGATGCGTTTTATGGAACACATACGTCCCATGCTTCCCCTAAGTCCCATTTCAGGTCATTAAACCTCGCGCATGACTAAAAAACGCACGCAAATCGGAATTCGTAACCATCGTGATTTACCCACGTTGAGCCATTTCAGCAGATGCCGCAACCGGAAATGTTCCCGCAAACGCTTGACGGTGCCGTCGGGAGCCGCAACATTTCCGCCCACTTCGACGTGGTTCTTGGGAGCCGCTGGGTCAGGCGGTTACTCGACGCGTCGATGCGAGCAATGGATTTCAATTCGCCGGTGGTCGCACAGGAGAGAGCCTTTGGGCTCGCAGGCTGGCTGGGAACTCAGCCTGAGCGGCAACCGCCTGACGAAGGAAAATGGAGTTTATGTTTTCACTCTACACTCTGGCGCTGTTGGCTCTGCTTGATCCGTCTGCCGGAACAACTGCACAAGCCACGTCTGTCACCTTTTCCTCGCAGTTCACGGAGTACGCTCCGGCATACCGCGAGGCACAACGCTCGAAGAAGCCGCTGCTGGTAATCCTCAACCCGGGCGAAAAGTCATCGGTGAAGCTGGTCGCGCTCAGCGATGTCAGTAAGACCGAACGTCGCCGTGAACTCCTCGAAAAGTACGTCGTCGTCGTCATCGACACGTCCACCGAAGAGGGAGCCGTCGCGCATCGGCTATTCAATCAGAAGCCGCTGCCGCACGTCTCGGTCATCGACCGCGATCAAAAAGTGCAGGCATTCCGAACCAGCCGCACACTGCAAGGCGAGGACTGGAACAAGATTCTCGAAACGTTTCAAACGGGAGACGGCAAGGCGAATTTAAATCTCGAAAAGCCGTTTTGTGCGTCTTGCCAACTGTATTCACAGTTGCAATCTCAGCCGTAGCGATCACGGATGAATATGTGTGAAGGGATTCACGGGAAGGGGGCGCAAGCCCCCTTTTTCGTTGGTTAGGCTCATTCGGTAATACGACGCGGCCTTTGGCCGCAACCAAAAGGTAGCGGTGCGGCGGAAGCCGCCCGGTGTCTGTGAAACCGGACGGCTTGCGCCGTTCCGCTACAAAATGCGCACAGGAAAACAAGAAACTGAGAACTAGTAGTCCAGGGAGGTCACTTCGGGAAATATTTTTGCCACAGATGAAACACGGATTGAACACGGATCAGGACAGGAGACAGGAAATTGGAAAACAAGAAAAAGCGGCGGACGGGCATGTCAGACAACAGCTTTTGTTCCTCGGATAAAAGCATGGCCCAAGCCAGAGGTTTGAAAGCGTGACGCACCCTCGTTTCGTGAGCTCACTCGATTCTAATTGGCCTTGTTCGCTGTCCTGATCCGTGTTCAATCCGTGTTTCATCCGTGGCTTGAAAACTGGCCTCCCCGGAACACCCGAAGAGCCTTGTTTTATTGCGACTCGCTTATAGAACTTCATTCTGAGTCCTAATAAACGAGTGCTCACGCGGCCTTCGCGGTGGGCTGCCGCTCGAGACCGGTCAGTTGTTCGAGCAATCCGCGAATGATTCGTTCGGCTTCTAGTTTCTCGTCGAGCCACTGGATGCGAGCGGTTCGCCACTTCGATTCGCGCAGCCCCCACTGTTCCGCTTCGGCCTTGAGCCGTTGCTCGCCGATCCGCACTTGCTCTTCACGGATGGCCATTGAGGCCGGGCGTTGTTCGCGATCGGCTTTCAATTGATCCTGTTGGCGGCGAGACTGATCTTGGAATTGCAGTTGCCCCAGTTGCAGTTCCTGGCGTTCGAGGGCGATCTCGTCGCGTAAGCGGCGATAGTGTTCGGCAATTGCCGCGCGGCCAGTTTCGATGCGGCGCCGCGCTGTTTCTGAATCGACTGCAGGAAGCAATTCCGCCCACGCTTCTTCCGTCGCCAGCCGCGCCTCGAGTGCGAGACGGTTCGCATTTTCCATCTCTGACCGCATCATTTCCAAACGCTGGCGCCGAGCCTCGAGCCGCTCGACTTCCAGTCCACGTTGTACGAGTTGCTGGCGAAACGAATCTTGTTCGGCAGCTTGACGCTGTTCCCATTCCGTCCGTTCGCGTTCGAGTTGCTGTCGGTTCGCGGCGACTTCGTTCGATCGGTCGGTAATCAGACGTCGTACCGTATCGGTTTCGCGAGTCAACGATTGTTCGCGGTCTTCGAGCCGCCGCCGAAAACGCGTCAACTGAACCTCGCGGCGATCGAGAAAATCGTCCCGCCGTGCGATCTCCGCCTGAGACGTCTGCCACGACCGCGCAACCTCCTGCTGAGCCGCTTCCAGTTCGCGCTGCATTTCTTTCAATCGAGCAAGTTGCATGACACGCTGGCGATCCCAATCGGTCTTGAGCTGATTGAACTCGGCCGTACCGGTGCGCAACTGTTGTGCGTGCTCCTCGTGAGCTCGCTTCAAATTTGCTTCCGCTTGCTTGCGCTGGTTCTGCAATTCCGTCAGCGAACTTTGAATGTAAGCGTCGTGAGATTGGCGGTCTCGTTGCATGACGGCCCGCTCGCCATCGACAGTGGCCGCGAATGCCAACTGCTTTTCGGAAAACGCGTGCTTCTCCGCATCAAGATCCGCAGCCCACTGCACACGCAAAGATTGACGCTCGGCCTCCCAGTTCAATTGGAGGCGACGCAGACCCTCGTCATGCTCGCGCTGCCATTGTTGGCGTTGTTGCTCCAACTGTCGCCGCGCCGCATCCAAATCGGATTGTTGCTGCCGTCGCTGTTCGGCCCAGTCGGCTTGCTGTTTAAGAAAAGCATCCTCATGAAAGCGTTGTTGTTCGGCGAGCTGTTCTCGATCGGCCGCCTGCTGCGCCGTCCACTCATCGCGCTGCTTGCGGAAATGTTCGATCTCGCTGTCAAGTTCCCAGGCGTATTCCTTGCGGAGGCGTTGTTTCTCCTGGTCGATCTCTGTCTTGACCGTTTCGAGAATCGCTTGCTGTTCGCGGAGCAATCGCTCGCGTTCTTCGCGCAACTGATTCCGCTCGGCGTCCGCCAATGCCTGCGAGTGCTGCATCGCGGCCTTGTCGACGTCGAGCTGCCGTTCCAGTTGCTGCTTCAGCGTCGCTCGCTGTTGTTCCAGCGTTGCGTTGGCTTGCGTGAGTTCTCGCTCGCGCAGCTTCAACTCGGCCAGAAGTTGTTCGGTGGCATGAAACCGTTCGGCGAACTGCTGCTCTTGCTGCGCGATTTGTTCGGCGCGCAGCCGCGATTCCTCTTCGGCATTCTGTGCCCGCATCCGCAATGAGCGTTGCTCACGATCAAACTGGGTGAGCTGTTCGTTAAGGTTCCGTTCGCGCCGCTCAAGCTCATTGACCTGAGCACGCAAGTTTTCGGCCACTTGACTGGCTTGGACGAACAGATCCACCTGAGCCCGAGCGCCGGAAGTGGCCGCCGCCGAAGAGAGCCCGCGCAGACGCACTTCATGCACGTCGTCGAGGCTGCCGGAAGAGGCAACATCCGTGTTCGATCCAGACCCGCGAGTTGCAAGTTCGCTCATGCCGGGAGTCCTTTCCTCGGTGAGCCGTGAAAAACGATCCGCCACAACCTCGCGCGCGGCGAGGCAAGCTGAGGCCGATCCGTGAAGGGGCGGGATTATGGAAATGTGCCCAAATCGTGTCAATGTCCTGATTTTTGACCGGTTCGAAACGCGGATTGCCAGATTTTGACGCTCCAAATACAACCCCGACCCGTCGCCCCAAAAATCAATGACCAACGACCAATCCTGTCCCTGTGCTTCGGAACAGATGCGAACGATCATCGCCTACCTGTTGCTGGTCTGTGGCTTGCCGGGATGCGCGTCGTTGCCGTACCAATTCGGCGCGGCCAGTGCCTATCGCACATCGCCTGACTTACAGACGCTCACCGAGCAGCAGATTGAACGCGGCGAGCCGCACCGATTCTTGGACTCGGTCGGTTGGATCATTGGGATTCCGGACAAACTCATTCTGTGGGACCGCCGGGTCGCGAATCACCACGTCGGCTCACAGACTGAAACGGTTATCGCGGACTATCTGGCCAAGAACGAACTTTCGTCGGTGAAAGTCCGGCTGAATCAGTATCATCCCGGCGACGACTGGCGACGGCTGGCCGCCAACAAGTCGGTGGGAGCCGGCTGGCGATTCACGCTCGGCACGCTGAGTCTTGTGGGCGAAACGATCATTCCCGGCCGAGTCTTTGGCGGCGATCACTACAACCCGTTCTCGAACACGGTTCACATCTATTCCGACGTCCCGTCCGTCGCACTGCACGAGGCCGGGCACTCGAAGGACTTCGCTCGACGAACTTGGAAGGGAACCTATGCGGCGGTCTACTTGTTGCCGATCGCTCCGCTGTATCACGAGGCGAGAGCCACGAACGATGCACTGGGCTATGTCATGACCGAAGGGGACGTCGAGTTGCAACGCGAGGCGTACCAAATACTCTACCCAGCTTACGGCACGTATATCGGCAGTGCGATTGGCGGCCGTGGCGGTTGGGCCTACTTCGCCAGTGTCCTCGGAGGTCATGCGCTCGGACGACTTCAAGCCAGCAAAATTGAACAGCCAGATCAGTAGAGGAAGCGATCCATGCCGCCGCGTGTTTATGCCGTTGCCACAATGGATACGAAGGGATTCGAGATCGCGTTCGTCGCCGAGCGCATTCGAGCGAGCGGCATTGAGGCGGTAACGGTCGATGTCGGCACGAAGGACTCGCCGACCGTCGTGCCCGACGTGGCGAGACAGCAAGTCGCGGCCAGTCTGCCGGCGGAGAATGTGCTCGGCCACGCGGATCGGGGTGAGGCAGTGATGGCGATGTCGCGGGCACTGGTTGAATTCCTCAAAACTGAGCACTCGGCGGGGCGACTCGCCGGCGTGATTGGCATCGGCGGAGGGGGCGGGACGTCCTTAATCACTCCGGCGATGCGGGCGTTGCCTGTCGGAGTGCCGAAACTGATGGTCAGCACAATGGTCAGCGGCAATGTCGGGCCGTATGTCGATTGCAGTGACCTCACGCTGATGTACTCGGTGGTCGATGTGGCGGGGATCAATTCGGTCTCGCGGCGAGTGCTCGCCAACGCGGCGGCGGCGATCGCAGGCATGGTGCAAAATCCGCTGCCGCCGACCGCCGAGAAACCGACGCTCGGCATGACGATGTTCGGCGTGACGACGCCGTGCGTTGAAGCGGTGCGGAAGTCGCTCGAAACGCGCGGCTATGACTGCCTTGTCTTTCACGCCACGGGATCAGGCGATCGAGCAATGGAGAATCTCGTCCGCAGCGGTCTGATTCAGGGAGTCATTGACGTCACGACGACCGCAATCGCCGATCAGGTCATCGGCGGAGTGCTGCCGTGCGGGCCGCACCGTTTCGAGGCGATTCTCGACCAACAGATTCCGTATGTGCTGAGCGTCGGAGCGCTCGACATGGTCAACTTCGGAGCGAAAGAAACCGTGCCGCCTCAATTCGCCGGCCGCAAGCTGCACGTCCACAATGCACAAGTCACGCTGATGCGCACGACACCGGACGAGAACCGCCAGCTCGCGCGCTGGATCGCCGACAAGCTGAACCGCTCGACCGCGCCGCTCACGCTGCTGATTCCCGAACTCGGCGTCTCAATGCTCGACGCCCCCGGCCAATCGTTTCATGATCCCGAAGCCGACGCGGCACTGTTCGAGGAACTCGAACGCTCGATCCAGCAAACCGACCAACGCCGGATCAAACGGCTGCCGTTGCACATCAACGACCCGCAGTTCGCGGCCGCGCTGGTTGAGGAGTTCTGGCGCTTGCTCATTCCGGCAACGGTTTGCGAAACGGATTGACGATCCGCACACCGTCGTAGTCCGCGCCGTCGGCCATGTCTTCGCTGTAGAGCGTCGTCACTCCCGCCTCAATGCAGGCCGCGACCAGCATGCTGTCCCAATGCGACAGGCTGTATCGAGTGTTGAGATCCAGAGCTGTGTGGATGACTGGAATCGTCGGCAGGGAGTAGTCGAAGGTGTTTTCGAGTCTTTGCAAACAGCCAACTGTTTCCTCGCGAGTAATTCAACCGGTACGTTCAAACCGGCGCATGCAATTGAGAAACTCGACCGCGACTTGCCAAAGCAGAACCGTGGGTTGCGGTGCTTGTTGGAGCCGTCGCAATAATTCCACCGCGATGGCTCGCTTGTCGCCAGCGTCGACGTCGACTCAATAAACCAGCACATTGATGTCAATCGCGTTCATAAAGTTCATCGCGCGTGAATCGTTGGCCGCCGAGGTGGAGTGGATGCTCACGGATAAATTGTTCCATTTCGTCAATCCCGCGGCGCATCTTCTCCCGCCAATCCGCCACGGCTTCCACCGTGACCTTCACTCGTGCCGAATCGGGCAACTCCAACTTGTCGTCGAGCTTCAATTCACCGCCCACGACGGTCGCCATTACTTGAGTCGTCATGATTCTTCCTCTGCAAGACCGAAGTATCCTACCCCAGAATTGGCGACTGCCGGAATAGCCGTTTCACGCATGAGTTGGAGCCACACTAACCCGACGCGCAAGCGAGGCTTTGACGCGACGAAGACCTCGCTTGCACGTTTTGAAGTTGCGCAGTCTTGTTTTTCGCCCCAAAGGGGTGCAACTCGATAGCCCAGGGCGAAGCCCTGGGTGACGAATAGAACAACAATAAGAAGC
>JAYVSP010000786.1:0-6259 GCA_043775215.1 Planctomyces sp.
GCTTCTTATTGTTGTTCTATTCGTCACCCAGGGCTTCGCCCTGGGCTATCGAGTTGCACCCCTTTGGGGCGAAAAACAAGACTGCGCAACTTCAAAACGCGCAAGCGCGGCCGAGACGTGACGAGGGATTCGCTTGCGCATCGGGTTGATGTGAGGGGATTTATCATCCGGTCTAGAGCGACGTATCAGGGGGCTGACGCCCCCGCTCGCCCTGCTGGCGGAACCGAGTTGTGATGAAGGGAGACGCATGTCGTTTTCGCATCGTTCCAGTCGCGTTCGATTGGGACCGCGACGGCGATTTCGATTTGGTCGTCGGCGACGAAGATGGACGTGTCGCATTGATCGAGAATCTCGGTCGCGTGGTCGATCGACTGCCGCAGTTCGCGGCACCGGGCTATTTCCAGCAAGAGGCCGATGAGTTGCAATGTGGAGCGCTGGCGACACCGGTCGGCTGTGATTGGGACGGCGACGATGACATCGACCTCGTCTCGGGCAACACGTCGGGGTACATCGAATTCTTTGAGAACCTCAGTGGCCCGCGTGTGGCCTCGCCGAAATGGGCCGCGCCGCGGCGGCTCGAAGCGGGCGGAAAAACATTCCGCGTGATGGCCGGTCCAAACGGTTCGATTCAAGGTCCGGCTGAAGCGAAGTGGGGTTATACAACGCTCAATGTCGCCGACTGGGACGCCGACGGTCTGCCAGACATCGTGTTCAATTCGATCTGGGGCCGCGTGCAGTGGCTGCGAAACATTGGCACGCGGGCAGCGCCGAAGTTGGCCGATCCACAGCCGATTGAGGTCGCATGGCCCGGATCGCCGCCGAAGCCCGCCTGGACGTGGTGGACGCCACGCGGGAACGAACTCGTCACACAATGGCGGACGACGCCGGTTGTGGCCGACTGGAACAACGACGGCTTGCTCGATCTGGCGATGCTCGATCACGAAGGGTATCTGGCGTTGTATGAGCGGAAGAGTCTCGTTTCAGGATCGCAAATCTCAAATTCGAAATCTGCGATTTCAAAACTCAAATCCGGTCTGAAACTGCTGCTCCCGCCGCGGCATGCGTTCCTCGACGAGAAGGGTCAACCCTTGCACCTCAACAGCGGACGAGCAGGCAAGAGCGGACGGCGCAAGCTCTGTGCGGTCGATTGGGATGGCGACGGCAAGCTCGACCTGTTGGTCAATTCGGAGAATGCCAATTGGCTGCGACAGGTCGAGTCGCGTGAAGGCTCGTGGCTCTTCAAAGACATGGGCAAGTTGGACGCTCGCAACATCGCCAGTCACGACGTGAGTCCCACGACCGTCGATTGGGACGGCGACGGCATCCCCGATTTCCTCGGTGGTGCCGAGGACGGATTTTTCTACTTTCTGAAGAACCCGAGAGCGAATCGTCAATCCCGCCAACCAGACAAATAGGACTGATCAGACCGATCGGACAAATCGAAGAGAACACGCGTGCGTCCACAAATTTTGACTTGGGCCATCGTTTTGCTGTCAACGATTGCTTGCGCCGCAGAGCCGGGAATCGTCGCGAACGAATTCATCTTCGAGACCGCGCCGTTTCCGAGTTGTCATGCCTCGACCATCGTGGAATCGAACGGCGGATTGGTGGCCGCGTGGTTCGGCGGTCAGCACGAGAAGCATCCGAGCGTTGGCATCTGGCTGTCTCGAAAAGTCGATGACCGCTGGACCGAGCCGATTGAAGTGGCGAATGGAAATCAGAAGGATGGTTCGCGCGAGCCGTGCTGGAACCCGGTGCTTTTTCAGCCGAAGGGCGGACCTCTGTTGATGTTTTACAAAGTTGGGGCATCTCCGAGTCGCTGGTGGGGCGAATTGAAAAGGTCGGCCGACGGCGGGAAGACCTGGAGTGAGGCCACTCGTTTGCCCGATGGCATCGTGGGGCCGATCAAGAACAAGCCGGTGCAATTGCCGAACGGCGACTTGTTGTCCGGCTCCAGCAGCGAAGACAACCCGTCGCCACAGACGTGGCGCATTCACTTCGAGCTATCCACGGACAACGGGCAATCGTGGTCGAAGATTAAGCCAGTTTCAGAAACTGACAAACCGCTGAACGCCATTCAGCCCAGCATCCTGTTTCACAGCGGCGAACGATTACAGGCGGTTGGCCGCACGAAGGAAGGCCACGTCTTTCAATCGTGGTCTGCGGATAACGGCCGCTCATGGACGGCGCCGACCGCAACCATGTTGCCCAATCCGAACTCCGGCACCGATGCAGTGACACTTGCCGATGGGCGGCAATTGATTGTCTACAACCACACTCCCAAGGGCCGCTCGCCGCTGAATGTGGCGGTGTCAAAAGATGGCCAAGAATGGTTCGCCGCGCTGGTACTCGAACGCGAACCCGGCGAATACAGCTACCCGGCCGTGATCCGAACGCAAGACGGCTTGGTCCATATCACCTACACTTGGAAACGGCAGCGGATCAAACACGTTGTGGTCGATCCGGACAAACTGGTACTGAGTCCGCTGTGAGGGGTCGTGCGTTCAAAACTGGCGGTGATGTGCATTGAGGTCAAGTCTGCGTTTCGTCCGTCAATTTTGAATTTTTTCAGCAACCTCCGGCGGCGAGCGCCGTGCCGCTCACGAAGACAAACAATGGGAATGAGGAGTAACGGACGGTGATTCGGTTGTTGACTTACAACATTCACAAAGGGATCGGCGGCCGGGATCGCCGTTACCAGTTGTCGCGAGTGTTCGACGTGATCGAAGAGCAGCGTCCAGACGTGATCTGCTTGCAAGAGGTCACGATCGACTTGCCTCGCACAAGCAGTCATAACCAGGCCCTCCTGTTTTCCAAGCACTTCGATCCGATGAGCGGCTTCTTCCAGCAGAACGTGCATTGGCAACACGGCGGTTATGGAAATTTGATCCTCTCCCGCTGGCCGATGATGGTCGAGCATCGCATCTCATTGAGATATCGGCAAAAGAAACCGCGGGGGGCACAAGTGGTCGTTTTGGATACGCCGAAAGGCCAAGTGCAGGTCGTCAACTGGCACCTGGGCTTGAGCGAGGCCGAGCGGCATTGGCAGGCGGATCACTTGATGCGGCATTCGTCGCTGTCCGAATCCGTGCCGACGCTGCTGGTCGGCGACTTCAATGACTGGCGGAACACGCTGGCCAAGAAGCTGACTCCGCACAAATTCTCTCAGAGCACGCACCCGCCGAGCCGCTTTCGATCGTTTCCCGCGATGCTCTCGCTGATGTCTTTGGACAAAGTGTTTCATCGCGGCCATCTTCACATCAAATCGGTCAAGGTGATCCGCACGGCTTTGGCGAAACAAGCCTCAGATCATCTGCCCGTGGTGATCGAATTCGATTTGGATACCTTTTGACGGAACGGATGCCGATTTGCGATTTCCGATTTGTGTTTGCAAATTGGCAATCGAAAATCGGCTCTCCAGGCGATATCGTGCTGTGCCTCGCTAACCGCCCACCTTCCGAAATTCGTCCAATCGCACTCGCTTGAGATCACAATGCGTGTCACCATTTTACTGATTGTTGGACTGCTGTGCTCCACGAGATTATTCGCCGAAGAACCGGCCGCAATGCTGCGTGTCGAACCGGTGGAGGTCACTCTACATGGTCATCGATCATCACAGCAATTATTGGTCAGCAATCCACTCACCGGCGGCACAGTGGCCGATGTCACTCGCGACGCGGCTTACGAGAGCGTCGCGCCGGCCGTGGCACTGGTCACGTCGAGCGGTCGCGTCATTCCGCGAGGCCACGGGGCGACCGAGATCATCGTTCGTCTTCACGGACGAGAGGCGCGTGTTCCCGTCAAGGTGGTCGGCTATTCGCAAGCCGATCCAGTGGATTTTCAGACGGACGTGATCGCGGCTCTCAGCAAGGCGGGGTGCAACCAGGGTGCCTGTCATGGTTCGCCGCAAGGGAAGAACGGATTCCGCCTGAGCTTGCGCGGCTTCGATCCGACGCTCGATTGGGTCACGTTGACGCGTGAGGACTTCGGTCGGCGAGCCAATCCCAACGCGGCCGACGAAAGCTTGATTCTCAAAAAGGGTCTCGCCGAGGTTCCGCATCAAGGAGGGACGCGGTTTCGTCGCACGGATCCAGAGTACCAAATCCTGCGCGGTTGGATCGACGAGGGTTGTCGTCCGTCGCTCACTCCACCGGTATCGGCAAATGTCGGAAACTCAAAGAAGCCGGTCCCAGTGCCGGCTGCTCCCAAATTGGTGCGACTCGAGGTCCTGCCCGGTTCGCGGCGGCTGGCTGAGAATCATCCGCAACAACAGCTTGTCGCGCGAGCGCATTTTGATGACGGACGCGTCGATGACGTGACCGATCTGGCCGTCTTCTCAACCAATGAAAAGGAAGCGGCCACGATCAGTCGCAGTGGCCTCGTCGAGTTTCAACGCACCTCCGAGGTCGCGTTCCTCGCGCGATATCTCGATCGCATCACTGGCGTGCGGCTGTCGTACTTGCAGCGTGATCCGGAGTTTGCCTTTCGATCTCCGGCAGAGGCCAACGCCGTTGACCGGCATGTCTTCGCCAAGCAACGCGAATTGCAACTCGTACCCGCCGAGTTGGCTCGCGATGAAGTCTTCTTGCGGCGAGTTTATCTCGATGTCAGTGGCTGCTTGCCGACTGCGGAACAAGCGCGAGCGTTTCTCGATTCGACCGATTCCACCAAACGGGCGAAACTGATCGACGAACTGCTCGACCGCGACGAGTATGCCCAATTCTGGGCACTCAAGTGGGCCGATCTGATGCGCGGTAGCGATGTGACGATCAGCCGGCGCGGCGTGCATGGCTTTCACCGATACTTAGTCGAACGCTTTCGATCCGACCGCCCGTTTGACGAATTCGCTCGCGAGACACTGACCAGCTTGGGCAACACACTGAACAAACCGGGAGCCAATTTTCACCGCATCGCGCGCACGCCGGACGAAGCGGCCGAGGCGATGGCTCAACTCTTTCTCGGCGTCCGCATTGGTTGCGCGAAGTGCCACAACCATCCGTTCGAGGCACTCACTCAGGACGACTATTATGGACTCGCCGCATACTTCGCCCGCGTGAAGTTCAAAGGCAAGCAGTTCATGGTGGATGACGAGATCGTCTTTCTCGACCGCAACAGCGAAGTGCGGCATCCGACCAAGAACATCAACCTGGTCCCTGCGGCGTTCGGGGAGCTGGCTGGAGAACTCGGGCCTGACGACGACCGCCGCCAAAAACTTGTGGATTGGCTGACTCGCCCGCAGAATCCGTACTTCGCTCGTTCGACCGTGAACCGCGTGTGGTATCACCTGTTTGGCCGAGGGATCGTCGAACCGGTCGATGACTTTCGCGAAACGAATCCGCCATCGAATCCCGAATTGCTCGATTCGCTCGCGGCCGAGTTTGTCAGCAGCGGTTATCGCATCAAGCCGGTACTGCGGCTGATTCTGAATTCAAGCACGTATCAACTCGATGCTCGGCCCATCGCGCGGCAATCGCGCTTCGCGGCCAGCCCCGAACCGTATTTCACTCACTCCGTTCCGCGCATGCTGACTGCCGAGCAATTGCTCGACGCCGTCTGCACTGTGATCGGCGTTCCGGAAGAGTTTCCCGGCTATCCGCGCGGCACGCGAGCGGTTGAGCTTGCTGAAGGCGCGATCGAGCATCCGTTCCTGAAAGCCTTCGCGAAGCCGGTCCGCGATGTCACTTGCGAATGTGCCCGCGAAGATGATCCGTCGCTGAGCCAAGTCATTCATTTGTTGAACAACCGCGGGATCGTCCAAAACATCAAATCGTCTGCAAGCCACGTCAGCCGATTGTTAGCCATAAGCAAGTCGGACGATGAAGTTCTCGAACAAGTCTATCTGCTAACGCTCAGCCGCCGCCCCACGCCCGCTGAGCGAGACCTCGTGCGGGCTCATTTAGCACTGGTCGCCGATCGCAACGCCGGCTTTCATGATCTGCAGCATGCGCTGTTGAACTCCAACGAATTCCTGCTGCGACATTAGTCTTCAAACAAGCGAAGTCGCAGTCGTGGGGCAGGTTTTTAACCTGCCCGTCAAACACGGACTCTAACGAGGCGAGGCCTCTGACCGAAGGATCCACCGACCAGGGTGTCGAGGAATTGCTCCCATCCGTGTGGCCTTCTTATCCGTGTGGGTCGGCGTTCTTTGAGATCGGTCAAGCCTGGCAACGCAGTCCCACACGGATAAGAAGGCCACACGGATGGGAACAACTCAAATCCCAGAACAACCCTATATCATTAAGGCCGAAGACGTTGTTTT
>JAYVSP010000787.1:0-4033 GCA_043775215.1 Planctomyces sp.
CTTTCCGAGAATCTTGGGAAGGCCAACAAAAATGTCGTTCGTCCGCTGGCTCCGAGCGTGAATTCGTCCCTGTCGGCAGGGCGAAAAATTTCTGGAGACAAAGTCTTTCCGAACGCTCGGTCAGTCCAAGCGACGGCTCATCAGGAACCGGCGACGATTTCAGTGAGTCAAAACATTGGAGCACCGTCGACGGTTCAACAACAGTTGGAGGAGTTGTATCGTCGCGACGGTAAGCAGATGCCGCCGATGACGCTGCAACAAGCTCCCAACACGCAAGCGGTCACTCCGGCGGCGAATGCAGGACCGGCTCAGGGGCAAATTCAACGCCCGATGAGCAACGCAACTCAACCCGCACAAAGCGGGATGCCGTACGCCGGCCAGCCCAAGACCAACAACACCAACAACTCGAAACCGAGTTTCCTCACCAAGCTCAATCCATTCAAGAACAAACCGGCTCCCGCACCGTTGCCGCCCTACCCGGCACAACCGATGCCGAAAGGGACGATCAGTCGTCCGAACAACGGACAGCCGTTCGTGCCGAATCAATCTCAGGTCGCTCAGCCCCAATTGAGTAATCAGTCCCAGTTCAATAATGCGAATGCTGCGGGACGTCCTCAGCAAGCGGCCGTCAACCCCACTGCAGTTGCTCCCGTGGCAACACCCGCGCCCCAAGTTTCGGTCGTGAATCCAACAGCGACTCCAACAGCGGCCCCGGCGGTGACACCGACATCACAGAGCCAATTGGCGCCCACGTTGCCACCGGTACCCGGCGATGCGGACTATGTGGCTCCGGCGGCGAACAGTGACAGTGCAGACCCAGTCAAAACCGAATCTACCAATTCGGTTGATGAAGCCTTGGAGAATGCATTCAGCGACATGCCTGAAGAGGCACCGTTCCGCCAGCCAGAACGCCAGCCAGAAACCACAGCACCGGCGGATGAGAGTCCGTTCCAAGGAATTTCGCTCGACGAAACACCGGCAGTTTCTGCGAAACCACTTTCTGTCGAAGCCCAAAAGCCAGAAGAAAAGCCCTCTGAGAAGCTCACCGAAGAGCCGAAGAGTGAACCAGGTTTCAACATCATTCCACTGCCTGTCGAGCCTGATCCGGCACCGCCCAAGACTCCTGCTGCAAATGACATCAACGGCAAGGTCAAGCTGATCAAAGAACGGGGCGAACTGCGAGGTCTCAAGGGATTCTGCGCAGTGGCTCTGAGAGACACTCGCGACTTGAAGAATGCCTTGCCTGAGCACACTTCGACTTACAAAGGTCGGACCTATTACTTCAGCAGTGCCGACGCCAAAGGCGCGTTTGACCGGAATCCGGGACAATATGCCCCGATCTCTGGTGGCAACGATGTCGTCTTGCTGAAGCACAAGATCACCAAAGAAGGCTCGTTGGATTACGCGATTTGGTTCAAAGATCGACTGTATTTGTTCACCAGTCAGAAGACGCTTGAGCAGTTCGTGGCAACTCCCCTGGAGTTCGCCATTAGTGAGTAAGCCCCAAAGCGTTGACTGACTGTTACGATAGCCCCGGCCGCGAAAGCGGCCGGGGTGCGTCGTTTTACGGTGTGCCGCAACCTTGTAGAGCAGGCGGCTCGCCTGCTCAGATTCGCAAGGAAGTTCACAGGCGAGCCACCCTGTGCTACGGTTTCGGCAACAGCTTCTGATGGATCAGCGCGTCTGCCGCGATCCACAGCTTTCGCCAGCGCGGCAGAGACACATGCCGGCTGAAGACATCGAAATGTCGCCGCTCAATTTCTTGCAACAAGCCTCCGTAGAGTTGCAACATCGCCTTCATGATTGGCTGCCCGTGAGGCTCCAAACACGAGGGCAGTTGCTTCGCCGAAGCGTACAGCAACTTCGCGCGTTCCACTTCAAAGGCCATCAATGCTCGGAAGCGATCGTCGTACCGTTGGGCTTGCAAGTCCTCGACTGAGACTTCGAATCGCGACAAATCTTCTGCCGGCAAATACACGCGGCCCGATTGAGCGTCCTGACCCACGTCACGCAGGATGTTCGTCAATTGAAAGGCTGTGCCGCAGTCGATCGCCCGGCGAATCGCGTCGTCGCCATGAAATCCCCAAATCTGCAGACAGCACAAGCCGACCGCTCCGGCAACCAGGTAGCAGTAATCCGCCAGTTGCTCGAATGTTTGAAAGCGGGCGAGATCCAATTTTTGATTTTTGATTTTTGACTTTTCATGGCAAAGTTGAGATTCATGATCTGAGATTTGAGATTTGAAGTTTGCAATTTGAGATTTGAAATTTGAAATCTCGAATTCCAAGTCCGACCTCACGCCGTCAACGACCGCGAAGAGATACTTCTGCGGGATCGCAAACCGCTCGGCCACGTCGCGCATCGCCGGCAACACAGCGCGTGCCGGCTCCGACCAACCGAACATCTCCGCCGGCATCCACTCCGGACGCAAGACCTCCGTCAGTGATTGCCGCCAGCCGTCCAAATTCGCCAACCGCGCCGACCGCGAATCTTCTAAGTCATCGCCCCAGTCGTCGGTCACACGCATGAAAGCATAGAGTGCGCACATCGCGCGATACTGCGGAGCCGGCAGGCCCAGAAACGAATAATAGAAGTTACCGGCCGTCCGCTTCGTCAGCCGCTCGCAGTAATCGTGGCACTCGTCCAAACATGTCCGACTCATCCGACCACCTTCCGCATTTTGTCTGCCCCTCGCCCCGCATCGGGGAAGAAGTTTGGCAGAATCATGGTATGGCGGAATCATGGAACACAACGACGTTTTCCACCGCATGATTCGAATTCTCACTGATCCCGATTAGTGCTCATTTGTGGCTTCCACCCCGTCCATGATTCTGCCCTTCATGATTCTGCCCTTCATGATTCTGCCAGTCATTTTACAAAGACAATTCAGCAACAATCCCGCGGCGTCCCATTTGGTCACGACCGGCCGCTGCTCCCAAACACGAAAACCGATCGACTCAATGCGGTCGCAGATCTTCAAGCCTCCCTCGCCGAACAAGCCGATGGCAACTTGCAAACGGCCACGCATTCGTGGAGCCAATTCGCGCACGGCCAGCAATAGCTCGCGAGCACGATCAACCTCGAATCGCAGTAGGTTCACGAATGCATCGTTCGTGACTCGATGGGTGAGGTCGTGCGGTGAATATCCGAATCGCTCGCAGTCTTCCCGTGGCAAGTACGTTCGTCCGATGTCCGCATCGCGAGCCACATCCTGCCAAAAGTTGGCCAATTGCAGGCCGGTACAAACTGAATCCGACAAGGCGACAGATCGCTCGTCATCGCAGCGGCACAATCGCAGCACGATCCGTCCCACCGGGTTCGCACTGTTGCGGCAATAGCCCAAGAGTTCGTCGAACGTGCGATATTCGGTGACTCGCTGGTCCTGCTCAAACGCCGTCAGCAAGTCGTCGAACGGTTCGCGAGACAACGCGAACTCACGCTGCGTGACCTGCAAGGCCACGAACACCGGATGTCGCATTTCCTCGCCGGCCCAGCAACGGGCCAATTCGTCACGCCACCAACCGAGCAATCGTGTCGCCAGCACGCGATCACCAAGTTCATCGCCGAGATCATCCGACCAGCGGCAGTAAGCATAAACGTTGAAAAATGGCTGCCGTAGTTCGCACGGAAGCAGGCGACCGACTAACGAAAAGTTCTCGTAATGCGACGTCGCCAGTTGCCGACAATATGCTTCAGCATCGAGCAATGTCGGGGGCCGTTTCGCCGGAACCACAACGCCCTCAACCACGCCAGGACACCAGCGGCCGAGTTCTTCCAACAGGTCGAGAGACTTCGCGGACATTGGGAGACTGACCTTAGCTAAGCTTCGGCGAGCGGAACAAAAGAATAGACAAGCAAGGGGTCGGGCACCGCAGAATTCAGACTTGGCGGAATTCGATTTGATTCGCGAATCACGTTTTCCGCTGCCAATTCTGAATGGCTCATTCTGTAATCCAGGGAGGTCACTTCGGGGGAATATTTTTGCCACAGATGAAACACGGATTGAACACGGATCAGGACAGGAGGCAGGGAA
>JAYVSP010000788.1:0-2362 GCA_043775215.1 Planctomyces sp.
CCCAGAGGTTCCGAAACATCGGCATTTCACTACCGGGGATGTTATCCGCCACCGGTACGCGGGGAAGTTTCACGATGCCGCATTCGATGGCATCCATCAGCGAGAAGTCGCTCATCGTCCAAGGGAACAGCGTGCCCTCGGCGTAACCGGAGCCTCGCAGAAAGAACGGAGTCGCCGACAAGTCCATGACGCGTGCGACGCCGAGTTTTCGTTTCACAGTCTCTAGTCCGGAGATCCACAGCCGGGCCGCTTCGTTGTTCTTCTCAGCTTCTTTTTTGTCGTCCCCCTTGAAGTCTTCATCGTCCGCCTCCTTCGGCTTCTCGCGGTAGCAGTGATGTGCTTCGTCGTTGAGGACGAGAATGTTCTTCAGGCCCATCAGGTCGGGCATGACTCGCTGAAGCATCTGGCCTTCGGTTTCGAGCGTCTTCAGTTCTTCGCCGCGCCAACCTTCGATGGCGGCTCGCGTCCCTTTGGAAACATCCGTGCGTTCACGCAGTTTGAAGGAGTGATAGTTGGTGATGATGATCTTGGCCCGTTTGATGTCCTCCAGCATGTCCCCTGGGACGAGTTCACGGCCGGCGTAGTAACTGTCCGGATCGTTCGGTTGAAGCACTCGCAGCCGGTCTTTGATCGTCAGCCCCGGCGTGACGACGAGAAATCCGCGCGTGAAGTTCTTTGCGCCCGGATGACGAACCGCATTGATGGTCTGCCAAGCGATCAGCATGGCCATGACGGTTGTCTTTCCCGCTCCGGTCGCCAGCTTGAGCGCCAGCCGCAGCAACTCCGGGTTCGCATCGCGATTCGCCGCGGCCAGGTGTTCGAGTAGTCGCTTTCCCGCTTTGTGTTGGGGCGCGACTTCGGTCAACCAGATCGCCGTCTCAACCGCTTCGACCTGGCAAAAGAATGGCCGATAGCTGCTGAATTCGTAATGCCGCCAGTGCTGAAGCAACCTCGCGGTTTCCGGCGTCACCTGCCACTGATTCGAATTCGGCCACGACCGCCATTGATCGACGTGATGGCGAACTTCCTCAATGTTTGACGTCGGATCGTACTTCTGGTCGCCTGTGGAGAGGTTTGCCGTTTCCGCATAATCGAGATCCAACTCGTGCTGTTGGGTGGCCCTTCGCTTCTTCGGCTTGGGAATTGGTGTGATGAATTCCGCTCGACGACGGCTAGGCGCGATCTGCTGAGTTGGCTGGCCATCCGCATCCAATTGCCAATGCTGGCGAGGGCATTCGTAGGGCGAGTTCAGAATGGGATGCTCGAAGAACGGATTCGACATGGCGGGCTTTCTTTTGAGGTTGTGGCGACAATTATGGCGACATTCATCGTTCCTGTGAAAGGAGCCTCGCGCGGCAGGGATACGCAAACGGAAAACGTCGTGGCGCACGGATCGACCAGCGAAAAATAGCACAACTCGCCGGGATACTGGCTCTGAAGCTCCAAGTTGCGCAGGTCAGCGATGCGCCGGATGTCACCGCTCAGCGCAACCTTCGACAACGGCTGAATGGCCCGGCACGCTCGCTGAATCGCGGCGTCATCGAACGTCGTGCCACTGTCAACGTCGAGCAACTGCTTCCAGTCAGAGAGGCCGTAGAACTTGCAGCCATGAAACTCCGGACGCGGCTGCTTGTCCCGCGAGACGCCTTCTCTGGTGAGCAGAAACCGCCCAGCCACGAAACCTGGATCGACGCCGGCGCGACGCAGCTTCGTCACCACGCGGCGCACTTTGTCATTGAGCTTGGTCGCTTCCTTGAGCACCACCGTCTGGTTGGATTTCAGATACGCCCGATCCCAGTGCTTGACCTCGATCACAAAGAACCCAGTCGAGCCGATGCAGACCAAGTCAATCTCATCGGGAATCGCTCGATCGTTGGCTGCGCTCGGCACATTGGACAGCAGCAGCCAGCGGTGATGCGGAAATAGGCCACGCAGTTTGGCCAGCAAATACTCAATCGCGATTCGCTCGCTCTCATTCGCGGAATCGCCACAAGGAAGATGATCGGCACTCATTCGACATCAGCCCAAATCACAAGGTGTTGTTTCAAGTTGCTGGAACTGGCACAGCGGCAGCCACGATATCGTCCCCGCGCTTCGCTTTCTAATCCTGCGAGTCGGCGGCTGATTGAATTCTTCACGGTGACGATTCGGAATCGGAACACGCGAGAAGCCTACGGCCGGGCAGTGCGGGATTTCTGCCGCTGGTGCGACGAGCGACGCATCGGACTTCTGCAAATCAGTCCGTTCCTCGTCGCCGGCTACCTACTTCGACTGTCTAAGTTTTAGTGACACAGCGTAAGTTATTTGGTATTTGTTTCTTCCACGAGTCGTGTTGGAGTTCGAACTCAAGGAAGGAGCAGAG
>JAYVSP010000789.1:0-3081 GCA_043775215.1 Planctomyces sp.
CTGGCGCTTCGGGTTAGTGTGGGCTGCCAGGATTTGTGGGCACACCCGTGGGGACTATGAGCCACTACGGAACCGAACTGACTTTTTCAGCGGTCGGAAAATTCTCCGGAATGGGCAGCGTGACCTGGCCGGTCGCGGACCATTCGCATCCGCGAGCGACAACGGTCTGGAAACCAATACACTTCATCGAGTAATCCGCATGACCCATGACGGTGGTGAAGACTCTCCCGCGTCCGTACGGAATCCACCAAATCATCGGCTCATGAGCCCCCGTCCCCCCGTTCGCTGAATCGGAAAGAGCCGTGGCAATCAGATGCATGTCGGCGGCGGGACCGCGCTGCCCATGATAGAGTTCGTCCTTCGCATGCATCCATTCGGCAGGCAGTCCCTTGACGACAGGATGCCCCACGTCCCGCAGGCGAATCGTGAATTCATGCTGCGGGCCGTGGCCTGCCCCGGGGCCTTTGCCCTTTTCCGTGCGAATCACTTCGCCAGCGTCATTAGTCGTGACTCGATCGCCGAAGTCCGCACCACGCCAGCCCAGGCCAATCATTTTGTTGAATTCAGACCACTGCGGAAATGCATTGTTCGCCGCGTGAACGATCACCAGTCCAACGCCGTTGCCGACGGATTTCTCCAGATCGCGCTGGACCGGCTCGGGCCAAAGATCGCCGTTGTAATTGCTCAGCACGACTTGAAAGTCGCCAAACTTCGGTTGGAAACTGTTCCACGCTTCGGCCGGTGAGCCGTGCTTCGGCGTCGTGGCGACGGCCACTTCGAATCGTCCACTACGGATCAGGAATTCTCGCAGGATCGGTGTTGTCGCCTCCCAGTTGTGGTTATTTTGGCCGTCGACAATCAACAGACGCAGTTTCTCTGCGGCAGCCGCGGACAGCGGAAGGTGGCTGAGAATAAATGCTGCTAAGAGAATAAGTACGGTGAATTGTCGCATCATGAACTGGTCCTTCTCGGTGGGTGAGATTCGCTGGCCAAGCCTCTTTGGCCAGAATACTTGAGACGAACTCCCGCCGACTGCGTAGAATCGGATCATGGCGGGATTCGGTCGGCGAGCTTAAACGCACAGACGCAACCCCGCAAATTAGTCGCCCCCGGCATAGGCGGTAGAGTCTTCCGCCGTTTGGAAGTGGTTTGTCATTTTTGAGGATCGAAGCTTCGGTGAATTCGGCCAGCAGACGATTACCGGTAAGACACAAACAGTGATCGTCCCCCAAAAAACCGAATCCCCTCAGCGAGGGATGCATCCTGTTTGCCAGTTTGTAGATCGCCGGGTTTCAACACGAGCGGAATTTGGCCGACCCCTGTCGGCGTCAACGAGAAGGAGTTCAATGATGCTTGTCCTGTCGAGACAACGCGACGAGAGCATCATCATTGGTGACAACATCGTCATCACGGTGGTGGATATTCGGGGCGACAAGGTCCGTTTGGGAATCGAAGCTCCCAAGGAAGTGCCGGTGCATCGGCAAGAAGTCTATGAGGCAATCCAAAGAGAAAATGCCCTCAAGACTGATGCCCCCAAAGAGCTGACGGCGGACCAAAAAACGTCATAATTGCTCAGCATTTCCCAACTCGAATTCAACCAGCCGAATCAGATTGCGGGCTTTAACCGCGTCTGATTCGGCTGTTTTCGTTGGAATAGCAACGACCGACCGTGCCGGCACCGTCGGCCGGGAAGTTCGCTCATCGCCTGAAATTCACATCAATAGCCGTTTTCCGATGCCGCTGCTCGGAGTAACCTATTGCCAGTTCGGAGTCCCGCATTCCCGAAATACTGGTCGTGCCCGGCCCTGGTGGCCTGCATCGCTGTCTGTTCGCCCCGCCTTCGTTCTCCTGCCTCAAAAGGTCTTCCCACCATGCTCGACCTGATTGGCCAAGGCTCTCGCGCCTGTGATGGAATCTCGCGTCGAAACTTCATTCGCGTCGGCGGACTGGCCGCTGGCGGACTGACTTTGGCGAGCACGCTTCAAGCCGAAACAGCCTCCGGATCGAAGCCCGCTCGGCGAAAGGCAGTGATTCAAATCTGGCAAGCGGGCGGGCCGAGCCACATCGACATGTACGACCTCAAGCCCGGAGCGCCGTCGGAGTTTCGCGGCGAGTTCAAGCCCATCCCGACCAATGTCCCGGGAATCGACATCGGCGAGCATCTGCCGCTGCAAGCTCAGATCATGGACAAGCTGGCAATCGTCCGCTCGGCGACGCACACGAATGCGGGCCACGGAATGGGCTCGCAATGGATGCTGACCGGCTATCAACCCACGATCGAGGTCAACAACAACATCTTTCCGGCGTGCGGTGCGGTCGCGGCCAAGATGATCGGAGCGAATGCCGAGAGCTTGCCAGCGTACGTCAACCTGCCGAACTCGCTCGGATTGGGCAAGGCGGCGTACCTCGGAGCATCGTTCAATCCGTTCTCTCCCGACAGCAATCCGAACGATGACGGCTTCAATGTCCGCAATTTGAAACTCCCTGGCCGAGTCAATCTGTCCCGGCTCGAACGTCGGCAAGGCTTGATGAGCAAGCTCGACACGATCCGCCGCGATATCGACACGCAGGGAGACATCGCCGGCCTCGACACGTTTTACCGCGACGCGATGGAGATGATCACAAACGACCGCGCGGTACGAGCATTTAACATCCAAAAAGAAGACCCGAAGCTCCGCGACCAATATGGCCGCAACGACCTCGGGCAAAGTTGTCTGCTGGCTCGACGACTGGTCGAAGCTGGCGTGACTTACGTGACCATTCAAGCCGGCGGCGGCTGGGACACGCACGGCGATAACTTCGCGCAGCTCAAGAACAACCTTTTGCCGAAGTTCGACCGAGCGGTTTCCACGCTCGTCACGGATTTGCATCAACGCGGCTTGTTCGACGACGTGCTCGTGATGTGCTTCGGCGAATTTGGCCGCACGCCGCGAATCAACGGCGGCGCCGGCCGCGACCACTGGCCCGGCGCAATGAGTGTCCTCTTCGCGGGCGGCGGTTTGCAGATGGCTCAAACGATCGGCACAACCGACGCCCGCGCTGAGTACCCAACGACGAAACCGTACACCCCCGGCTGCGTCC
>JAYVSP010000790.1:0-2604 GCA_043775215.1 Planctomyces sp.
CTGGCGCTTCGGGTTAGTGTGGGCAATGACTGCTGGCAGCATCGGGGGGCATCTGCCACAATCGGCTGCGAACGGAATTGGCCCGACGCATTTTCTCACTGAGGAGTTTCACGTGCTCGCGACTGCTGGTTCTTTGATGCTGCTGACGGCGTTGGTTTCTACCGGCGCGGACGTGCTGGGGGACAGCCCGGCGGTGGAGTTGAGGTACGCGGGAACGCTCGCCAAGGTCGGTCGAAACGGGGCGGAAGCACCGCTCAAGAAATTCACGCTGTATGCACTCGTCTCGAAGCAGGATGAGGGAAAGCGGCTGGCATATCTGACCGACGAGCGAGGCGCTGGGACTTGGGCATGGCCGGAACGTTTCGGAATTCTGGACCTCAATAACAAGAACGCCGCCGCGAACGGTGCGGTGATCCGGCTCCTGGCCGAACACGACGGCACTCCGCATCCAATCACAGTCCGACAGCCGCTCTTTGAATTTGCCGACAAGCTCGCGAAGGATGAGGAAGCCGATTGGGAATCCGGCCAGAGTTCTTACGAAGTGACCGAAGACGCCAAGAAACTGAAAGACCGCGAGTGCATTGTCGTGCGCGTCGCGACAAACAATGGCCGCAAGCAGCGTTTGTGGATCGCGAAAGCAGACCACACATTGCTGCTCGCGGCCGAGCAACAAGTCTTCATGGGCCGCGGCGACGAATTCCTGTTGAAGCTGGAATTGGAATCGGCCAAGCCGGTCGATGCCACGTCTTTGGCCAAACTCAACAAGCCGTTGCAGACTCTGCTCGATTTGAAATCGCAGATCAATCGGCCCGACGGCGAAACCAAGCCCGAGCTGAGCGCCGATCAAATCGGATTGGCCAAGAAACTCTTCGGCAGCCTGGAGAAGGATTCCGAAGGGACGCCGTTCGCCACGTTGGCCGCGGTCATCAGCCGCGACGTGAAGGCTCAAACACAACGTGCCGACGACGTTGGTAGTCTCGCCAAAAAGTTCGTCGGGCAACCGGCGCCGGCGTTCGAACTCACGACGCTCGACAAGAAAACCATCAGCTCGAAGGATCTTGCCGGCAAGATTGTGGTGCTGCATTTCTGGGACTATGAGGGCGAGCCGCTTGCCGAACCGTATGGCCAAGTCGGTTATCTCGACTTCCTGGCTAACAAACGCAAGAAGTTCGGGATCGAGGTTATTGGCGTCGCGGTCAACGAATCGTTCGCTGACGCAGCCAAGGTTACCGGCGCGTTGCGCTCCGTCCGCAAGTTGCGTGAATTCATGAACCTGAGTTATCCGATCGCGACCGACGACTCGACGGTCCTCGCGAAATTCGGCGACCCGCGCAAGCTCGGCGCGAAACTCCCCCTGTGGGTCGTCATCAACCCTGACGGCCAGATCGCCCATTACCACGTTGGCTTCTACGCCATCAAACCGGACGAAGGATTGCGCCCGCTCGACGAGGCCGTGATGAAGCAAATCAAAACGAAATGATGCCGAGGGTGCGAGCACAAAAGCAAAAATGACCCAAGACGGCATCGTCCGGCGAAGCAGGTCACGAACGAACGTGTTCGTGAGAGGGCGATCGCATGATGCTGAAGCCGTTTGCCAGGCTCGGCTCGAGGGAGAGCAATGATGGAGACGGTCGAGATTGCACTTTGTGCGGGCGTGTTGATCGTCGCGTTCTTGTACTCGTCGGTCGGACATGCGGGAGCGTCGGGTTACATCGCGGTCATGGCGTTGGCGGGGATTTCGGCCACGATCATCAAGCCGACGGCGCTGGTGCTGAACGTTGTCGTCGCAACGATTGGATCAATTCAATTCTGGCGAGCAGGGCATTTTCGTTGGAGTTTGTTTTGGCCGTTCGCGCTGTTTTCCATGCCAGCGGCGTATTATGGCGGTTTGCTCAAGGTGCCTACAGAGTTACTGAAGATAGCGATCGGCTGTGTGTTGCTGGCGTCCGCATTGCGATTGCTGATTCAGATACGGCCTGCGACCGAGTTTCGGCCGATGAAGCGTCCTGTCGCGCTGGCTACGGGCGGAGTTCTCGGCTTTCTGGCGGGATTGACCGGCACCGGCGGCGGCATTTTTCTCACGCCGCTCATGATCCTGATGCGCTGGGCTCCGACAAAACAGGTCGCAGCGGTTTCGATCGTCTACATCCTGGTCAATTCCGTATCGGGACTGTTGGGTGCGTTACACTCCTGGTGGCTCAGTTCGCAGTTGTCATGGCCGGAATTTGCTTCGGGATTGCCCAGAGCGTTGATGACGCTGATCAAGCACGACGTGCCATTTCTCGTTCCGATGATCCTCTGTGTGATCGTCAGTGGTTCGCTGGGTTCGTATCTCGGCAGCCGTCGTTTTCCTGTGTTGGTGATCCATGTGCTGCTGGCTGCGGTGCTGATTCTGGCCGGCGTCAAACTGATCTTCACTAAGGCCGGCGAGCCACCGCGGCCAAAGAGTTCCGCTGCTGCGACAATCTCGCATTTGTGAGGTAGGTGCCGCGATCGTGGGTCTAAATTATTCTTCGCACGGGCGAGATTGATGCTTTGTTTAACCCCAACGCCATCGGCGTGGGCGCGGTGGATACGACTCGCGCACGCCGATGGCGTTGCGGT
>JAYVSP010000791.1:0-2475 GCA_043775215.1 Planctomyces sp.
CGGCAAGTAGCCGTTCGGATTTCGGGCGTTGTGTTTCTTTCGGATTTGGTTCTTTGGTTTTCGGATTTGCGGCTTCGCCGCGCTATTCCTCTCGCCCGCGAAAACTTGACTCAACTGCAACAGCTTTCGCAAGCAGAGGAGTGTCTGTGTGCGCAACCGATAGGACTTATGGGGCACACTTGAGCTATCGCGTGTCCATTTGTCGAATAGGTCCAATATGACCCACGAATAGCGATGAAGTCGTTGTCCGCACTTCAGATCGCATTTACTTCAGCCGCACCGCGACAGCGGAACCGACCGGCATGTTGGGCCATAATCGGCCGGCAGGGCGGATGCGGACTGCGATCCAAGACTCACTGCTGTTTTCGCGTCGCTGGGCTTGCGGCGCGATCGCGTCAATGCGGCCTTTCCGCTCCTCGCCCGCGAAATCCAATCGCAATGTTTGCCCGAGTTGCAGCCGGCCAACTTCGCGTGAGGGAACGTCGATTTCAACGAATGGCCGATCACGATCGAGCACTGTCACTAACGGTTCGCCGGCCACAACCGGATCGGCCGCCTGTTTCGAGTATGACCCGACCAGTCCGTAGCTGCGCGCAGTGATCGCCATTCCTGCCTTCTGGTGGTTCAGCGAGTTGAGCTGCTCGGCCGCCTGTGCCAAATGAGCTTCCGCCACATCTACGCCGGCCGCCTTGCGAATCTTCTCGGGCAAATTCTGCCGCAATTCTTGCATTTCTTGGATGTGATGATCGCAGAGCTCCGCTTGAGCCTTCTTGACTTCGGCCGAGTTGCGAGCGGTTTCCTGACACATCACGGCACGCAAGCGAACTTCCTCAGGAGTTTCCACGTGGTCGGGAGCAATTGAGGAAAAGACGCGATCCGGTTCGTTGATCGAAGCCAGCGCGACCGGAAGCCATCGTCCCATATTTGATTGTTTTGTGAAGCTCCGCCAACTGGCGTGCTCCAGACTGGCGGCATAATGTTCGCGCAGAAGGTCGGCCGATTGGAGTCGCGTGCGATGCAGTTCTTCACTCAGGCTCTTGAATTCCAGACTCAACTGCACGTCGGCCTTCGCGCGGCATTGTTCAAGCGATGCTTCCAACGACTGAACCTGGCGAGCTTGAGCGGAAATCTCTCGGTCCAGCGAATCGTCGGCCAGTTGGACCAGTAATTGATGAGGCTTGACCGCATCGCCTGTTCGAGCCGCCACCCGCTCGACTCGGCCAGCTCGCGGCGCGTAGACCACGCACTGTTCCGCGTGAAGATAGCCGATCACGCTCAACTCCCCGACGTGTGTCAGCCAGGACGCCGTTCCCACTCCGGCCAATAAGGCCAGAATCGCCAGCGGCAGAATTCGCATGAGTGGCAATGTGGGATGAGTCTGCCTTTTGGCGAGACAATGAGTCCCCGCAGGAGCGTCGATGCGGTGGACCGCGGGGAGCGGTGTCTCTGTCATAACGGATTTCCCTTGGCAATCGGTCAAGCCAACGGTCACGGGACGTGTCACGGCTCTGGATGCCAACCTGTCTTCAGGGGGAAATCGGAGTTTCAACGGCGGCAGATTCAGCGGAACTGGCCAAGCCCGCTCGCACAGCGATGAATCCCGGAGCCGTGATTCACTGAGCGGACTTCACGGCAAAGTTTGCCACGCGTTAACAGCGACGCGGAGGTGCCTGCACTACGACACGCGCCGCATGACATCGTCCGGCTGAAACCGCACTTTCGGCAAGGTGGCATACTTGTCATCGGGTGCCCGATAACCGGCGACACAAACGACGACGGTGCCGTAGCCTTCTTGGGTCAAATTCAACAATTCGTCGTACTTGGCAGCCACGATTCCTTCCATTGGGCAGGTGTCGATGCCGAGCATTGCGGCAGCGGTCATGAAACTGCCCAACGCGATGTAAGCCTGCAACGCGGCCCAGTGATGGATATCGAATCCCTCAGGCGGCGGCACCAGCGAGCCCATCATCATCTTCTTGAAGCCGGTCAGCGATTCGACCGGCACGTTCCGAACCTCGGCCGTCCGCGCGACGTGCCGATCAACATCTTCTTCAGTCAGCGGCTTGCGAACCGTGAAAACCACCACATGTGACGCATCCGCCACTTGACGTTGATTCCAAGAGGCCGAAACCAGCTTCTCTTTCGTCGCCTGCTCGGTCACGACCACAAACCTCCACGGCTGCAAGCCGAACGACGAAGGAGTCAGCACCAACGCTTCCTCCAGAGCTTGCCAATCTTCGGCGGAAATCTTGCGGACGGGGTCGAACTTCTTGACCGCGTATCGCCAGCGGAGTTGTTGCAGCAACGTTTCGTTGCTCACCGGTTTCTCGAACGTCATTCGCGGTCTCCTGAAAGTGGGTGCGGCAAATTTGCCTGGCCCACATTAACCCGAAGCGCCAGTTTTGAAGTTGCGCTGTTGTCCTGGCCCAAAGGGCAAAAACTCGATAGCCCAGGGCAGAGCGGAGCGGCGTCAGC
>JAYVSP010000792.1:0-3028 GCA_043775215.1 Planctomyces sp.
ACGCCAAGTCTTACAACCCGGCCGCAACTTCTACATCGGCTCCACGGTGGTCTACTGAGCGAGCGTTTGTAGAAAGGGTCGGGTGTTCAAAATTCAAAATTGGCGGGCCGAGCGTGATGAGTTGGAAAAAACTTTTATCCGCCAATTTTTAATTTTGAACACCCGACCCTTTCTACAAACGCTCGCTCAGTAGACCACCGTGGAGCCGATGTAGAAGTTGCGGCCGGGTTGTAAGACTTGGCGTGCGGTTGGGTTTTGGCTGCGGAAGTCGAAGTGTTCGCGGTAGTTGGTGTCGGTGAAGTTTTCGACACCCGCGACCAGCGAAATCTGTTCGGTCAGTTGCCAATAGGTCCGCAGATTCCAGAGGGTGAATGCCGGCGTTCTCGTCTCGAAGAGACTGCTGGCGACGCGGTTCTGGTCGGTGACCAGACGTGCTAAGATCTCGGCGTTCCAGCGCACGTTGTCGATCTTGCCGTTGAGCCGTACGCCGGTTCGAAACTCCAGCGGCGGAATGCCGGGCAGTGGTTCTTGCTTGGTGCGTGTCGGCGTCGGGGAGCCGTAGAATCCTCGTGGCTTGGTCGGGTCGCGTGTACTGGGAAAGCCACCGACGATACCGCCGTCTGCTTGAACGGTGGCGAACTCACCGTTGCGCGTTTGATCGGTCCCCTGCACGTAGTTGGCCAGCCCGAAGACCGACAACCAGGGCACGATTTGATACTCCGCGTCCGCCTCGAATCCGAACAGCGTGGCCAGGTCCGTGTTGACATACCGCAAATTGACTTGGTCGACCTGTCCGTTTGGCGGAGCGTGGACGGCGCTCACGGCGCTCATGGCCTCAAACGTGATCCGGTCTTGAACCCATGCATGGAAGCCATTCACACTCGCACGCAGGCGTTCGCCGGCATATTCGGCTCCGAGGTCGATCTGCCAGCGGCGTTCGGGACGCAGCAGCGGATCTCCGGTGACGGTGTTGAGTCCATTCTGCAACAGGAACATGAACGATTCGGCGACGTACAACTCGGTCAGCGACGGTGCTCGCTCGCCGTGTCCCGCTGCCGCTTTAAGTTTCCACGAGTCACCGATTTGATACGCGGCCGAAAGGTAACCCCCACCCAGCCCGAATGTCTGATTGAGTTGCTGCGTTCCCAGAATGCTTGGTAAAGAGAGCGGAAATAAACCCGTACCGAGATTCCGCAACCGCGCCTCATCTTCGGTGACCTGGGCCGTCACGAGATCGCCACGGAGCCCAGATTCCAGTGTCAGGTGATCCCACGTCTGATCCGTCAGTTTCAGAAACAGACCGGGATTTGCCGCCAGTGATTGCGGGATCGGCGAGTTACGGCCGCTGATCGGAATCAGGCTGACGAGGCTCGAAATCTCATCCAGTTCCTGACGCACCACACGCACATCCGTGCCGAGCGAAAGTTCACGGTGCGGTGCCAATTGCCAAATCGCCGCGGCGCGCGCTCCGGTGGACAGTGAGTTCACGTCTGTGACACCGAGATAACTCCGGTCGTTGAGGATCGGAAACGACTGGCGTTTCAGTTTACTCTGCGCGTTTCCAGTCAGATGTGCATCGTTGATCCAGGCTTCAGCTTCCCAGCGTTCCGCTTCCAGGAAATCCAGCCGGTCGTGGACCCATTTCGCCTCGAAGGCGTGCGTCACATGCGAGTCGATGTCGAAGGCCTGGCCGGGAAGTTTGACGGGCGATTGGTCTTGGAGCAGATAGATCAATTCCAGCGATTGACCTTCCGTCAGATCGCAGCCCAACGCAATATCGAAATCGCGCGAGTGATAGCTGGAGGGGATCGTGATTCCCGCGACGCCGAGTTCACTGCCCGAGTGATAATTTGAACCGCTGCGTTCACCGTAGCCGGCTCGAACGCCCCAATCGCTCGCAGCGTAATTCACCGTTTGCCGACGATACCACTGCTGACCATTGTCCTGATACTCCAATCCGCTTGAGCCGCCGAACTCCGGTTCGTCCTGCGAACGGGGACTGGGAGCGAGTGTGAAATCAATGAAGTCCGAACCCGGTCCATATTCGACGGCGTATGGGCCTTTGATGACATTGATCTCCGAGATCAGCCGCGAGTCAAGTTTGCTGAGCACCGTGTCGAGGTCAATGCGGGTCGGCACCCAGTACGAACCCGAAGCCGACAACTGCCCCACGCGACTGCCGCGAATACGCGGATCGGTAATGATCGGGTTTCTCTTTTGAGTGGTCACGCCTTGTCCGCGCGCCGATTGCCCCAACAGGCTGCCGGCATCCGTCGTGGTTCGTGCCTTGGCTTCGATCCCCAAAATTCGATCCGACGCCACTCGGGGACCGGCGGTGCGCGGCACGAGCCGCAGATCGCTCCGCGGTGAATCGCCACGAAAGATATTCGCCGTCAGCGCGTCGACTGAAGCGGCCATCAACGGCGACTCCGGTTGCACGGGCAGCGGCTCCAACGGTGGAGCGTCTTGAAAACGACTGAACGAGATCACTTCGATGAGTGAATCCGACGAATCGGACCAGTCCAAGTGGCTCTGAATCCGAACCCACCCCTGAGTGCCGCTGTCCTTGGGAATGCGGCTCGATTCAGCGCGTTCCTCGGCCCAGACGCCGGTCATCGTCCCGAACACCATCGCCGCCACAGGGATCAACCCGCGAAGTCGGATCAACCACGATCGCCCACGACATTGGTGTACACTCATGTCGCTCAGGTCCGCGTCCGAGTCCTTTCACCCCCAATGCCGCAATCCATTACGGCAAATCCACAAGGTCGTCTATCGGACCAGATACGGAGACCGCTGCAGACACGTTCTAGTCGCCGTCGTCGTTATGACTGGTTTTTTCGGCACGATTCGATCAGACCACGCGGCTTCGCGACACGACGCGACCGACAAGGTCTGCCTAACTTCACCAATCCCAAGCCCGATCCGGTTCGCGCGTCCTCGCGAAATTGCGGCACGAATCACGCTCGGTCCTTTAGGACTCGTGCAAAAACAAGTTGGTGATTTCGAGCCGCGCCCGTTAGCCTGG
>JAYVSP010000793.1:0-3782 GCA_043775215.1 Planctomyces sp.
GTTGGCTGCCAATGTCCGTCCCGAGCCAGCTTGCACGACAGCCACAGCCAATAACCGATCGCATCGTTCTGCGCGTGAGCCCACTTCTCCGGAAGCTCAATGAGTTTGACGCCGTCAAAGCGAATATGTGGTCGCCGCATCACATCGCGCGGGTCCGCTTTGCCGGTGATGATGTCGCGTAGCTTGTTCCGCTGCGTATGCAGAAACTTTGTGATGGCTGAAACCACGGCCACTGCCGGCGCGTGCTGTCCCAATACATGAAATTGGTGCGCGATGTGAATGTTGTCCCGCACCCACACGTTTTGATAGCCGGTGTATTCCAAATCCTGAGAATGAGCGATCGAGGCGGAAAACAGGCCGTTGGACAGCGTCGGAAACTGAAACGTACCGCTCTCCTCCAAGAGCCGTGTGATCGCGCGAACATCGTCGGCTTGGTAGCTGTCTTTGAAGAAATGGTCTAACGGATGAGTCATGTGGGCGTCCCTTCCCAAGAGGATTGTTGTGTATCGACGTCGCCGGACGTGGTCTCGGATTCCGCATTCGGGAGCACGGCTCGACGGTGACCCGTTTGCCAAAACAACCGATCGTCGGTGATGAAGCCTTGCCGGTATGCGCACCTCAGGCACATTTTCTGAGAGCCATATTGCAGATAGATCTCGCCGCTGACGAGCAAATGAAATCCATCCTCACCCGGCGAGCGAAAACTGCAGTAATCGCGTGGTCCGGTCTTGATCCGCACTTCCCAGCCTTCGGAAAACGGAACGTACAAGCGTCGGTCAACACTGGCGTCGCCAACTTTGCGTGGCTCGTGGCGATTTGAAGACGTGCCGCATGGCTCGGCTTCCGGCTTTTCGGTGAAAGCCTCCTCCAATGCGATTTGCAATCGCTCGGCAATACCCCTGAGAGTTTCCGGAGAGTCGTCTGGCGGACCGTTGTGGCCGGAATGCGGATTCGAGAATTGAGTCACGGTGCCTCCCGCGAAAAAAAGCACCCACGATCAAAGACCCCGTCAGGCCATAGCAGCGGCGGCGGCTTCCTCATTCACATGCAGAGGCCAAAGTTTGTCCAGATGGGTGACTTCCAGCACTTCGAGACAATACGGCGTCAGGCCAGCAATGGCAAACGCACCGCCAGGTTGTCCGTTGACTCGATTCCAGACTCGAAACAGCACTTCAATGAATGACGAGCCAAAGAATTTTGTGTGGCTCAACTCGATGACGATCTTCGGCGGATTGGCCGACTTGACCGAATCCAGAATGAATTCACGCACCTGATCGAGCGTGTATTCGTCCAAAGATTCAAACTGCGGACCAAACGCGATCACCGTCACGTCGCCGAGTTTGCGAATTTCCGGAGTGACCGGCATGACCATGATAAATAACCATTTCGCCAATGAAGTCCGTGAGTCTCTGATAGTAGCTCGCTCGACAGTGACTGAGACCCTGCGAATTCAGTCAACCGCGTGACGGATAGTACACTGGCGCTTCAACTTGTCAACGATTTGAAAACTTTCGATGTGCCAGAGCCAGGTTGTAGACGTTGACAGGGTTGTTCACTACGTAATTCTACGGAGATACAGTTGTGACAGGTTGCAGGGTGACAGACAACTCAATTCGCTTGCCGTCGCGAAGAACTGTGACTCGCACGACTTCGCCGATTTCGTGATTGTCCAAAGCCCGATAGAGGTCATCGTGATTGTGGACTTCGTGGCCATCAATCGACACGATGAGGTCGCCCAGCAGGTTTTCGTCTTGATCGGTCGAACGGAGTCCGGCCTTGGCACCTGCGCTTCCCGGATTGACCTCGTTCACGAGGACACCTTCGAGCCCCATTCGCCGCACGATGTGATCGCCGAACGTCTGAATGCCCAGTCCCGGCCGTTCGACTTTTCCAGTCCGAATCAGTTGCGGAACCACTCGGCGAACCGTATCCACGGGGACGGCGAAGCCAATGCCGACAGAGACTCCTGATGGACTGGCGATGGCCGTATTGACACCAATCACACGTCCGCCGCTGTCGAGCAACGGCCCACCGGAGTTGCCAGGATTGATCGCCGCATCGGTCTGAATCACGCCTTGAATCGGCCGGCCAGAAACCGATTGAATCTCGCGACCCAAGCCGCCGATCACTCCCGTTGTCAGCGTTTGATCCAGCGCAAACGGGCTGCCGATCGCAAAGACTTTCTGACCGACCTGCAGGTCGGCCGACGTCCCCAGCAGAATTGGTCTGAGCTTTTCGGAGGGAATCGTGACCTTCAAAACCGCGATATCCTTCGAGTCATCGAATCCCACCAACCTCGCATCCAACGAGGTATTGTCCTTGTCCGACAGAGTCACCCTGGCCCCCGCCGCCCCCTGAATCACGTGATAGTTGGTGACAATGTAGCCGTCCTCATTCCAAATAAAGCCGCTCCCGACCCCGCGCGGAATCTCCGTCACATCGAAACTGCTCAAATCTAAACCGCGAGTCACGGTCGTGACATGCACGACTGATGGCGAAGTCGATTTGAAAATTTCAATCGTCGACAACTCATCTTCCGCCAAATTACCGCGAGCAGCGATTGGGCGCGCGGCAGATTCAGGATCGTGAAGTGCCGAATGCTTGCGGACATCCCGATAGACCAGCACCACCACCAGCGACAGGAGAATCATCACCAGCCAGCCGTTGACCGACGGACCGGGGATATGGCGTGGAGCATAGGATTCAATCGAGCTACGAGGTTCCATATCAGCACCATTCCTGCCATCGGGATCGCTCCCAGCAAGACTTCCGCGTCGGGCCGGTAAGAGCGTCGAATCGACACTGCCAACAATAGCGCCCCAACCCGGCAGTCTCAAGATTCATCGGCCGAAGAAACGAACTGAATAGTGTCGACGAGCATATCACGGTCGTAATTTGATTGCTCCGTTCGGCGAGCAGTGTTTCGTCGCTATTTCTTTTTCAGGTCATCGAGCAATTCCTCAGCGTCGTCTTTTGGGGCCTTCGGCGGCTTCTTGAAACTGTCGATGACATCGTCAGTGAGACGGTCTTCCGCACTGGGGCGGTGGTCGTGGAAGAGGACATGGCCCCAGAGGTGTGGTGTCAGGCGCGCTTCACTTGGCGCGTCAGCGATGATTTGTGTGGCTTGATTCGCCCAGTAGACGCGGCGCAGGACATCGTGTCCTTCGGGACCGGAGACCAGCAGGCCCCAGTCCATTTTCAATCGCAAGTCGCCGGTGGCCTTCAGGCCGAACGACTTCAGCAGGATCGCCGCTTCCAGCGTGTATTGATTCGACATCCGGTCGATCGTGCGCAGCAGCCGAGTGGTAGTCAGTTGTTCGACGTGGTCGATGATCGTCTCGCCAACCGGTGAGATGACTTGCAAAGTCTTGTCGGGCGATGTACCGGGGGCGACGGGCCGATACAAAACCGCCAGCGGTTTATTGCCGACGTAGCTCAGCAACACACGCACATCGCCGACGACAGGTAACTGGCGATCGTTCGTTGCGTCCGATGAAATTGTTTCGCAGCATGTAGGAAGACTTCGATGGACTCCCGACAGTTAGCCCAGGTGGTCGTATGCTGGGGTGATGCAAAGTTGATATTGGAGGGATCTGGTGTAGGCCGAAAACTAGTGTGTTTTGTTTCGCGGCCATGCCCCAACGGGGCGAGACTCGATAGCCCAGGGCGCAGCCCTGGGTGACGGAACGACGAACGTCGGCAAGCCCCAACGGGGCGTAACTCCACGGTGACATCGCCGAAGTTTCGCCCCGTTGGGGCTGGGTGGAACGCGGTGATTCGTG
>JAYVSP010000794.1:0-10371 GCA_043775215.1 Planctomyces sp.
ATCCATCCGCCGCGAGACCGAAGTCCCTGACGACCGTAGACTGGCCCGACCGCGACGCTCGCCATAACCTCATGCTACACAATCGGCAGTGCCATTCAGTCCTGACCCCTTTTGTGCTTTCCGCATGGATTCCGTGCCGATTCCCGTGCCGATTCGGATCCTGAATCCGTTGGCGGGGATCGAAATGAGCGAGAAGATATCTAAGTTGTCGCTTGCACTCGCCGTCAGCAACGTATCACTCGCCGACGCCAACATCGCTTGACTGAGCGTCGCTTCTGGCGTTGCCAGCAAGATTACCGAGTCTTTGGGATGACCGAGAGACGAAATACTCGCTATGCCATTGGCGTCGAGTTGAGTCACCTTGACTCGTTCACTCTCGATCTTGATCCAGAATGGGGTCGGAATCGATCCGTAGATTTTGGGCAGGGAAATCTGAACGCTGCCAGCGGCAATCGAAGCACTCAGAGTGGTAGCCAAGGTGTCCGACACACGTTCATCCGTCAGGACGTAGAAGTTGTAGTCCCCGTCGATTGGGGCTGTCGGACCGACATCGACGTCCATGAACGTGTCGCGTGCAAAGTCATTGAACAGATTCGCGTCACTCCCAACGCTCACAAGCAGATTCTTTAGTGCCATCGTTCGAGAATCGTAAGTTCCGCCATTGAGCCAGTTCGTTTGAATGGAATTGAGAACGCTCGAATCAACGATCCCACCGGTCAACACATCCCCTTGACTCCCTCCGTCGATGGCATCAGCGCCGTAACCGCCGACGAGGATGTCTTGCCCGGACTCGTCGTTGGTCTCCGTTGTCGTCAAAGAGGCGCTTGAGGTCGATTCGGCCAGAATCAAACTGCCGACCAACTTCAACACGGTGTCGGTGAGCGAACTGATCGTGACAGCTTGGATATTGTTGAAGCTGGTATTGGCAATCGTGAATGATTGCCCTGGCAGGAAGCCATCGCTGATGAAGTTGCCAGCGGAACGTGTAATTGTCGCTGCCGTGTTTCCACTTGCCGCAGCGAATGTCAGTGTCGGCGCCGTTGTGCCCGTGATGCCGAACGTCCGTCGCCCCAGCGTGTCGTCACCCAATCCACCAAGCAAAATGTCATTGCCAGCATCGCCGATGAGCCGATCATTCCCTTCGTTGCCAGACAGAATGTCATTGCCATTCCCGCCTCGGAGAACATCGTTTCCGGCATCACCATTCAGCTGGTCATCTCCTGGACCACCAAACAAATTGTCATTCCCAAGCCCACCGATAAGCGTGTCCGGTTCCCCAGCCGTATTCGTTGCCAGAAGATCGCCGACGATTGTGTCATCCCCAAGACCGCCTTCGATCAAGTCGCTCTGCCTCCCGCCAGTCAAACTGTCGTTGCCGTCCTCGCCAAAGATGGAGTCTGTCCCCGCATTACCATTCTCTGTGTCGTTCCCGGCGCCTCCTTGGATCGAATCTTTGTTTGCTCCACCGTCGATTGAGTCACTCCCGTTTCCACCGAGGAGGGTGTTTGTCCCGCTATTCGCGGTCAGCGTGTCATTGCCATCGCCGCCATCGAGAGAATTCGCCCGAGAAGTGGCATTGATATTAGGATCAAAATCGGTCAATGAATCATTTCCATTTCCTCCAAACACGGTGTCGTTGCCACTGCCCGTGGTGACCGTGTCATTTTCCGCGCCGCTAGAAACGTAATTGTTCCCGTTACCTGCATTGATTTGATCAGCAAAATCTGATCCAACGATATTATCCGCTGCGGGCCCTCCTTGAATTGAAACGATTGAAAGCGACGTAAACGCGGTTGTTATGACGGCCCTCAAATCAATAGACGATGCCGTCGCATTCGGCGTCGCCGGGTCAGGGCGAATTTGAATTTGAGTAAGTGCGTCACGAGTTGCTTGACTTAAATTCCCGGACGTAAACGGTACGCCATCTAATTCCACGGTCAGAGCGCCGGTAATCGTGAAATTTGAGCCCGCAATCGCGACGGGAGCGTTGTCAGCATAAGTGATCACCAACACTACAGGGGCTGGGGTAATTCGTGACTCAAGGCTCTGAACCGCCGAACAGTCAAAATGGGCAATTTGCGATGATGAACGCTTTGAGAAACGATACCAATTCTTCCGATTTGGGCTTTTGTGAGGCCACAGCCCAAGACGATTAAAGAATGCGTCAAGCCATTGCGTGAGGATCATCGGAGTGTTCCTTAATTGAGTACGGCGTTACGACGTGTAGTGAAGGAACTCGAACACTGTTTCGTATACGGGTTGACGCAGCTGAATTCAAGCGAACCGAAGTCTGAATGTGAGGATGGAGCCCATGACATTCTGGCGAAGACGAAAACGCTCCGCACGGCGACCTTCGTGGATTGAGTCTTTGGAAAGCCGCGTGTTGCTGGACGGGAGTGGGTTGTTTGCGACACCAGTTCAGAGTGGTGAGGCCAGCGGACTAGTCCTGCTCGGCGACATGGACAACAACGGAACCCTCGATGCGGTTGTCCTCGATGGGTCTCGGAGTCGAGTCTTTGTCAACGACGGCAAGGGTTATTTCACTCCGGCAGCATCCGAATTTGGGCAGAGCAGAACATCCGACGGAGTACTTGCCGACTTTGACGGAGATGGGCTTTTGGATATTGCCACTACAGACACTGATAACGGAATTACTCTCTGGCGAAATCTAGGGAACAATCAATTCTCACAGTGGCAATTCCTTGATCCTACGGCAACAGAACCCAACTGTGTCCACGCCGCTGATCTGAATGGTGATGGGCACATTGACCTGACTTTTGCATCCCGCTTCGGCCAGCAGATACTCTTGAACGATGGGCACGGAGACTTCAATGTACAATCAAACCAAATCGCCCAAGGCTATAGCACGTTGGGAGACTTCAATGGTGACGGCTATCCCGACCTTTTAACATTGAACCGTCAATTGCTGTTTAACGACGGGACCGGCCATTTTCCGTCTGCCATCCGTACTCCAATGTCCGTTGTCGCACTCGCAACAGCCGTCGGGGACTTCAATCGAGACGGTGATCTGGATGTCTATGAATCGAATCAATATTCCGCCGATGGCAACGGCCATATTTGGTTCGGCGACGGGACCGGCCATTTCACTGAATCGGATCAGATTCTCGGTCGTAAAAGCGATGGCAAAGAAGATGGCGAAATGGTTGTTGGGGATATTGATCACGATGGCGACTTGGATCTCGTAAATGCTCATCAATGGAACCGACAAACATATACTGACGGTTCCACCACTTGGTTGAACGATGGAACAGGTCGATTCACTCCTGAAATTGGGCCGATGGATTATCCGCAGGCCATTGCGCTGGGAGATGTCGATGGCGATGGGGATTTGGATGTTGTCGCCAGTAACAACTACTTGTTTGTATCGAAGAATCGGACGACCACAACCGCCGAACTGCCGAATGGCGGTGGAAGTTTTGAAGCGGTTCGTATCGGTGATGATCTTGTGGTACGACAAGTCGGCGGTGCGGAGATTTTCCGCGAGCCTGCGGCTGGGATCAAAACTCTGCGAATTCAAGGGTCTAGCGGCAATGACCGAGTTGATGCATCGACGATCACGGGGATCAAGCTCGTGATAAATGGCGGCGACGGAAACGATACGCTCATCGGCGGGTCAGACGCCGATTCGATTGATGGTGGCGGTGGGAACGATTCGATTCTTGGCCAGAGCGGCGAAGACACGATTGTTGGTAGCGACGGGAACGACACGATGCTTGGCGGAATGGGACGAGATTCTCTCGTTGGCGGGATCGGGAATGATCGGATCAATGGACAAGGTGGAGCTGATACGATCACCGGTGGCTTGGGTGATGACTGTTTGGTTGGTGGCGACGGGATTGATTGCCTCACCGAGTCGGGTGACGTGAACTTCACGCTGAGGCCGACAACCTTGCGTGGGTTGGGAACTGATCGGCTGGCTCAATTCGAAAAATCGCTGCTGACCGGCGGCGACAGCGCGAATGTGCTCGATGCCAGCACATCCAACATGCAAGTCACATTGATCGGCGGCAGCGGCAACGATGTCCTCAAAGGGGGCTCGCGATCCGACAGCCTCAACGGCGGCGACGGCTCCGACACCCTAATCGGCCTCGACGGCCACGATTCGCTGACCGGCGGCGCTGGCAACGACCTGCTCACCGGCGGCAACGGCAACGATGTGCTCAACGGCGACACCGGCTCCGACACCCTGACCGGCGGCAACGGCAACGACCAACTCAACGGCGGCGACGACGCCGACACCCTCATCGGCGGCCTCGGCACCGACACCCTCAACGGCGGTGACGGAACCGATCGCCTCGCCGGTGGCAACGGCCGTAATCGAGGCCGCAGCGCGAACGACGTGTTTATTGATCCACTGTCCGAAATCGACGAAGCCATGAGCCTGTTGCCAAAATGGCTGACGGGCGTGTGAGCCCGTCGTCGCCGAAGTCGTGAGACTTCGGACGTCGAACAAACGAGGGGGCGGGTCTGCGTTTCCATCGCCGACCACATTGTGTCCCGCCGACGATCACTCAACTCGAAGGCACCGCCGTCAACGACGCGCGATGCCCAAGGTCTTTCAGCCACTGCCTGCCGGTCGCCGTCGCCGCCTCTTGCAGCCGAGTCGCCGAACCGAAGAAATTCCCGACCAACTTCTCGCCGGAGAAAAAGCGACGCAAAGTCGTTTCCCAATGGTCGGCGTCGATGCGCAATCGCTCCAGCAGCGGAGCGGCCGCGCGGGAGACCACCTTCTTCCCGGAACGCAGCAGACGGCTCGACCAGTCCAGGAGTTTGAGGTAGCCGGTCAGCGACAGACCGTCCAACATGCCGACCCGCTTCGCACCGCGGCGCGAGCGGTCTTCGATCGGGCAAAGCCAATGATCGTGCTCATGGTCGCGCGAGCCGACATAAGGCGAGTCGTTCGTTACCGCCTGCAAGCGGCCTTTCGACTTCACGTGTTCGACGCGCGACTTCACCGACGTGTGATCCGACTTCTCCGGCACCGCGCACTTCCCCGCCGCGACGGGGTTCAAGTCGATGTAGGCGCACGTCGCCAGCAAGCTCGCCTCGTCCAGGATCGCGATCGACTTGTAACGCCCCTCGAAGAACGTCCCAGTGCAGTTGTCCTCGCGATTGGCCAGCTTCGCCAGCGGTTCCTTCAAGCACTTCATGAACCACCCGAGATCACCCAACCGCTGCCGAGCCTTCGCCACCCACGCCCCATCCTCCCGCCGAGCCGCAATCCACTCCGCCCCCACCGGCAGTACCTTCCCCGTCTTGTCGCGCGGCGGAAACAACTTCGCCCACCGCTTCACAACCTCCTCGTCCGTCCACTCCGCCGCTGTCTTTGGATTTAGCCTCAAGAGCACATGCAAATGGTTATCCATCACCGAAAAGCCACAAACGTCCAGACTAAAAATCCGCGACAAATCCCGCAGCCGATTCTCAATCCAATCCTTCCGATGCCCATACGACTTCCCCGAAACCGCATCCTCCCCACACAAAAAAGCCCGCCGCACACACCGCGTCACACAGTGGTAATACCGAGTCACCTCCAAATCCACCAACTGCTTCCGAGCCATCGTCATGATCGCACTCCCCCAAGAACCACTCTCAACGTGGCAGGACAGTAACGCGGTCGAGACGGACAATCAACTAAAGTGCCTGTCCTTTCCTTTCCTTCTCCATTGGATCGAAACGAAAGATTTGTCCGATCAGTCGATTATCGGCTCCGCTGGCAGGTGGAAGTTCGCCGAGGTATTTGATGACTCCCGTATTCGTATTCAAATGATTCCGGCTCCACTTTCCCGGTTGGCCAATCACATAGCTTTTTCCACTCGCTCCAAGTGCAAACACTTGGTGATGCCAGGCGAACGGAAAGAATCCAGCGTTCTTTGCGTCGGTAGTCCGAAATGCCGCGATGTTTTCAGAGCTTTCGGTTCCATTCGACGACAGAATCGGAGGCGTTTCGGGCATTGTGAAATTGCTAATGCTTGAAGTCGCCGAGGTCGCGCCAATGGTCACGTTCAACAACCGGTACGCCCCAATGTTCTCGGGGTTTACGGTATTGGCGTTCAATGTGTAGTTGTAATCCACGATCAAGTACTTCCCATCGGGCGAGAATTCCCAATCATCTTCGAGAGTCGCCGACGACAGCTCGTTTGGTAATCCTGTCAGCGTCGAGACATCGAATTTCGCGAGCACTGGATTTGATGTTGGATCGGCATCCAGATCAATCAGATAGGCATACACGACATTCGAACCGATGGGACTACCTAGCAGCACGGTGTAGTTGTGCCCAGAATCGCGATCGTAATAGATGCTGGTTTGGCCGAGATGGAGCTGACCTCCTGCGGTCAGTTTCGGTTGAAACTCCGAGATCACGCGCATTTCGCTTGGGGAAAACAACTGCTGAATTCCGCTGGCGGTGTTTGCCAAGACTTGGAATTTCTGAATTCCAAGAACCGTATTTCCTTCTGAAGTTTGAGATGAGAACGAATATTGGACATTGGACTCTGCCGGATTCTGGCTCCAAAGCGAGGATCCAGTAGGCAAATCGGGGGCGTACAGGGAAACAGCAGCTCCGGAAACATCCGCGATCAAGTCTTTGGACAACGTGCCCGGTTCGTTGGAACCTCCAAAAATTCCCGCGCTGCGGCGCAGACGAACAAGCGTCCCGTTGATGTTATAGCTGGGTGTCGTGACATACTCCGGAATCGTGGCACCGCCCCAAACGTATTCCTTCGGAGTGGTCGTGGGCGAGGTGGCGGCCGTGAAGGTGGTTCCCGGAACACCCGACAGGCGACTCAAAAGCGTTGGCGTCGTTGTCGAGAACGCGGGTGGTTCGGTGTTCGTCTCCGACGTTGTGGCGCGACGAATGTTGACCGGGTTCGTTGGGACTGGGTTGACTGCCAAATAACGTTGGTCCGTGTTCGCGACGAATCCATTCACGACGTCCTTTCCAGTTGGAAGAGTCTCGTCCGCGTTCGCTGCCAAGAGTTCGTCGGAGACGAAATACCAGTCGCGCCCGGTGCCGCCATCGAGCGTGTTCGTGCGAAAATCGTCGAACACCGTTGCCTCAGCATTCACGACACCGGTTTGCCCGTTTCCATTCGCGAACGGTGTCCAGGTCATTGCCGGAATCGCCAGAAGCACGCCGTCAAGGTTCGCGACTTTCGTGTCAAAATCATTCCCGCCAAACCACTCGGTTCGCGTGGTCGCTCCGGGATTGGGAGAACCACCGTCGAGGAGTCGTGCGGGAATTAACAAATCGTCTCCGTCACCACCCGTCAGCGAATCCGCGCCAAAATCGCCGACAACCACGTCATTGCCCACGCCGCCCGTGAGTGCGTCGTCACCCAGCCCTCCGTTCAAAAAATCATTTCCCGAGCCACCATCAATCTGATCGTTCCCCGCGCGACCAAAAATCCGATCGTTGTCGCTGTCTCCATTGAGAGTGTCGGGCAACTGTGATCCTTGGATAATGTCATTGCCATCGCCGCCGTTGACCACGATCTGAGTGAGAGCCGGAAACAACGACGAACTGACGATTTGAATGTCGATCAGATTGTTCCCGCTGGGGGGATCACCAAGAACCTCTTGAATTGAAATCGCGGTCATTTGACTGCGAATTGTCGGACCAAATACGAAATTCTGAGTTGTACCCGGCATGCTGGGTACATAAATCTGCACCGAGAAATCACCGGTGGTTGCTGGCGGGTTGATCACAATTGTTTCGCCAGGGTTGGTGCCGAACGTGATCTTCAAAGTGTTTGTGTTTACGTCGAATTCTGCGTTCGACAACAACGCGCGAACTTCCAACGATTCAACGTGGCTAACTTGCGTGAATTGGGCCGTTTGTGAATTCACTGCCGTCCGCAAAATTCGACGTTTTCGAATCTTGCGATTGGAGAACGAAAACCGATGAGAAAAATCGTTGAGCCACTTTGCGAGCAACATGTCCGCTTACTCCGGTGATCCAAGCAGAGAAATCAGGTCTTCCGAGCAACGCGGGCGATGATGTACCGTTCACAATGGAAGAAAACAACCATCGGCCGGTCACAAGACGGATTGAGTGAAAGGAGTCACGATTGTGAGGCACCGAAAGCGAAGAGGACGTCAGCGAACGCCAGTCATCGCAGAGCAACTCGAATTGCGAGTGCTTCTCAGCGGCAGCGATGTTTTCGAAAATCCCGTTTATGTTCGCGGCTCGCAATACCTGGCACAACTTGTTCTAGTCGGTGACATGGATAAGGACGGGTTCCTCGATACTGTGGTAATCGGAGAGGGCGACGTTTACATCGACGGCGAAACCGACAGATTTAGCTATGGGTCGGGGACAAGTCGCGTCTTTCGCGGTGATGGTTACGGAAATTTGATGCCGATGGCCCAAGAGTTTGGACCATCTCGCCCCGTATCCGCTGCGCTTGCTGATTTTGATGGTGATGGCGACCTCGATATCGCGATTAGCTACTTTGATAGAGGCCCGAGTGGCGACTTTTATGGGGGTCTGAGTATTTGGTGGAACAATGGACGTGCGCAGTTCGTTCCGTCCGACTCCGGACTACCAAGCTCGACTCAAATTATCGCCGCCGATTTCGACAATGATTCGGACATCGACCTACTCATCAAAGGCGCTCCCCAAATCTTCTGGAATGATGGCCACGGCGTATTTTCGGCAAGCGGCGACGTGCTCGCCAATAATGAGAATATTGCTGGAGACTTTGACGGGGACGGCGACCTCGATCTCCTTGACCGATCATCTGACAATGACGCCGGTGGCAGTGTCCGGCTTAACGACGGGACTGGACACTTTGATCAAAGCATTCCTTCAGCGATCCGCATCTCAACGCGCGGCCTCGCGCGAGCGGCGGATTTTGACGGCGATGGCGACCTCGACGTGTATGAAGGGAACTCCCCGTTTGACAATGCGAAAGGGCACATTTGGCTGAATGATGGGACGGGACGGTTGACTGACTCAGGGCCGATTGTCGGTCGTGTGAGCGAACATATGAACGATCTCGGCGTCGCTGTGGGGGATGTGGATGGCGATGGCGATCTGGACTTGCTCATAAATGAAGGCAACGACCAAGGCTACCAATCATTGTTGTGCCGGAACGACGGTCACGGACATTTCGTCGCAGAGCCAGGTCCGTTCGCCGGGTTGAGCGCTGGACAGGTCGAACTCGCCGACATCGATGGCAACGGATATCTCGACGCGGTGACGATTGCCAGCGGTGTGTATGTCGCGTGGAATATCGGAATGCCCGAAGGGCAATTGCCGGCTGGCGGCGGCAACTATGAAGTGGTGCGGAGCGGAGATGACGCCATTGTGCGGCGCGTTGGCGGGGCGGAGGTCTTTCGAAAGGTGGTTCGTGATGGCGAGGTGTTGCGGATTGTGGGGTCGAGTGCGAATGACCGGGTGGACGGTTCGGCGGTGGTGGGGATCAAGTTGCTGATGAGCGGTGGCGATGGAAATGACACGCTCATCGGGGGAGATGGGGATGATTCGCTCAGTGGCGATGGCGGGAATGATTCGTTGGTGGGTGGCGCGGGAGCGGACACACTGACCAGTGCCGACGGAGACGACACACTGCTCGGCGGGATGGGGCGGGATTCGTTGGTTGGTGGTGATGGCAATGACCAAATCAACGGGCAGGGTGGAGCGGACACGATCACGGGCGGAGTGGGTGACGACTGTTTGATCGGCGGGGGTGGGATCGACTGCCTCGTCGAGTCGGGCGATGTCAACTTCACACTGAGGTCAGTGACGTTGCGTGGGTTGGGGAATGATCGTCTGGCTCAGTTTGAAAAGGGGATGCTGACCGGCGGCGATGGGGCGAATGTCATTGATGCCAACACGTCCATCATGCAAGTCACATTGATTGGCGGCGGCGGAAATGATGTGTTGCGAGGCGGCTCGCGATCGGACAGTCTCGACGGCGGCGACGGCAACGACACGCTCATCGGCAACGACGGCCACGATTCGCTCAGCGGCGGCGCCAACGACGACCTGCTCATCGGCGGTAACGGCAACGATGTGCTCACCGGCGACACCGGCTCCGACACACTGACCGGTGGCAACGGCAGCGACAAACTCTTCGGCGGCACGGATTCCGACACGCTCATCGGCGGCCTCGGCAACGACACGCTCAACGGCGGCGATGGAACACCGCGTGGCCGGCGGCATCGGCAACAATCGAGGCCGCAGCGCAAACGATGTCTTCCTCGACCCGCTCGCCGAAATCGACGAACTGATGACCGTCCTTCCCAAATGGTTGACCGGCGTGTGACCGCTTCATCGTCGTAGCCGAAGTCGTGAGACTTCGGACGTAACAAACGAGGGGTCGGGTCTGCGATTTTTCGGAATTG
>JAYVSP010000795.1:0-3865 GCA_043775215.1 Planctomyces sp.
AGGCAAGGTTCAAAGCCACGGATGAAACACGGATTGAACACGGATCAGGACAGCGAACAAGGCAATGAAGAATAGAGTGAGGTCACGGAACGAGGGTACGTAACGATTTCTGGCCTCTGGCTTGGTCGTGCTTTTGCCCGTGGGAAGAAACTTTTGTCCGGAATTTCCGACCGCCGCTTTTTCTCTTCCAATTCCCTGTCTCCAGTCCTGATCCATGTTCAATCCGTGTTTCATCTGTGGCAAAAATATTCCCCGAAGTGACCTCCCTGGATTACCGAATGAGCCTTCCGCAATTGCGGCAATTCATCCTTCGGCAGTGGATTTGGAACACACTCTACTCATCAACCGTTCCGAGCCAAAGCCTAATCTCAATTGAGCCATTTCACGCGAACGACAAGCACACGGATAGGAAGCCCACACGGATGAAGACAATCCGAGATAAGAACCCGAAGCGTCAGCGAGGGCGGTCGTTTCAGAACGCTCCGGATTGTTAGTCGCTGGGACCGTTCGCGCTCGCTCACGCTTCGGGTTACTTTCGGCTGCGCCTAACTCAACAGCCGCAAGCTCTTCAGCAGTCGGAAGTCGTCCGGCCAATGACAGCGTTACCCACTTTGGCCCAGACTTCGTCCTCGAAGAAACGATCCTTCAAAGTGCAGGCTGGGGCGACTTGAGCAGATACCGGCTCCGTCTGCCCGTTCAATTCGCGGACGATCGAAACGGCCAAGATTAGGCCGCCGATCAGAGCCGTCCAGTGTGTCAACCGCCAAATCGTCTCGCTGTCGCGACGTTTCGATCGAGCCAAAACGGAACACCGATTTGTACGAGCGGTCATGTTGAACTCTTCTGAGATCAGAGCTCTTAGCCGGGAGACGTTTTGCCGATCTCGGCGGCAGGCAACACTCGCGTGCCAACACGCTCGCCGGCGACGGCTCGTTCCACGTTGCCCATCTTTTTGTAGTTGAACACGACGATCGGAATGTTGTGTTCCATGCAGTGATGAATCGCTTGAGCGTCCATGACTTTCAAGTTCTGCCGCAAGAAGTCCTGATAGGAAATCTCCGAGTATCGGACGGCGTGCGGATTCTTCTCCGGATCTTCGGAATAAATTCCGTCGACTTTGGTCGCCTTGAGCAACACGTCGGCTTCAATCTCGCGAGCGCGCAAAGCGGCGGCCGTGTCGGTCGTCACAAACGGGCTGCCCGTCCCGGCCGCCAGGACCACGACTCGACCTTTCTCCAGATGACGGATGCAGCGCCGGCGGATGAACGGTTCGGCGACTCGTTCCATTTGGATGGCGGTTTGCAGACGCGTCTGCACACCGGCGTTCTCCAGTGCATCTTGCAGCGCCAAGCCATTGATGACTGTTGCCAACATGCCCATGTAGTGTGCTGTCGGCGTCTTGATCGCGGCACTGACGGCGGCGAATTCCTTGCCGCGCAAAATGTTGCCGCCGCCGCACACGATGGCGAGCTGTACCCCTTGATCAACCACCCGCTTGATCTGCGCACACATGATCCCGATCTCGTCCATGTGGATACCGGTTTCACCGGGGCGGCAGAAGCTCTGCCCGCTGATCTTCAGCAAGACTCGCTTGTAGGGACGAACGTCTGACATGCGGGCACCTGGGAAAAGAAAGATGAGATTGATCGTTGATCATTGGTCATTCAGAAATAGCCAATGACCAATGATCAATAACCAATGACCAATTTTCTCGTCCCCACTAGCGGCCGAGTACCCAGCGGGTGAAGCCGACGGCTTTCAGGCCGGCTTCGGCCAGAGCTTGGCTGACGGTCTTGGATTGCTCCTTCGCGAATGGCTGGCAGATGAGCACTCCCTGCTCGTTGTAGAACGTGTTCATCTGGCCGTCGACGATTTTCTCGATGATGTTATCTGGCTTTCCCGACTTCTTGGCTTCGGCTCGCAGACGATCTTTCTCGGCGCCAATAATGTCGGCCGGGAGTTGTTCCGGGAACGTGGCGACCGGCTTCATTGCCGTAACATGCATGGCAACGTCACGCAGGACCGGAGTACTGCTCGAACCCGTCGCCTGAAACAGCACGCCTTGCTTGCCGTCATGATGCACGTAGCCGCCGACCGGCCCTTTGATGCGGATCACTCGTGCCAGCACGATCTTCTCGCGGATTGAGTTGACTACGTCCTCATAGACGTTGTTGAGCGTCTTGCCCGGAGCATCGGGTGCCGGCTGCGCCAGCAAGGCTTCTGGCGTCTCGGCACCGGGGCCATTGAGCAACTGGAGCGCGCACTGTTTCGCCAGCGACAGAAACGATTCCGAGCCGGCGACCGGTGAAGACTCGCACTGCAATTCGACCATCGCGGCTTCGGAACCGTCAGCATTCACTTCGATGTGAATGCGACCTTCGGAAGTCGCGTTGTCAGCGCGCTTGAGCATCACCTTCTTGAACTTGCTGCGCAGAATCTCGACCGCTTTGTCTTGATCACCGTTCGCTTCGGTCAGGGCCTGCTTGCAGTCCATCAACGGCAGGTTGGTCAGTTCACGCAATGACTTCACGGCAGCAGCAGAAATGTCGGCCATGGAATTCCTCCTTAAAATCGAATCTGGCGAGCGGGGGCGTCAGCCCCCAATGCGCCAACGGAAAAGGGTAATGATGCTCGGGCAATTTCGGCATCAATAGGGTTTGGCAGCCGCGTTTCGCAGCTCCACTTAGGCCAGCGAGGGAACGGCTTTGTGTTCTTCTTCAGCCGCTTCCTTGTCCTGACCCGGCGAGCCACTCTTGCCAGCCAAGACCGCTTCTGCCATATGCGTCAGGACCAAGCGGATCGAGCGGATGCTGTCGTCATTGCCGGGAATCGGCAGGTCGACGGTATCGGGGTTGCTGTCAGTGTCGATCAGCGCCACGACCTTGATCCCCATGATCTTGCACTCTTTGACGCAGTTATGCTCTTTGGTCGGGTCGATGACAATGACCGCCTCGGGCATCCGGTTGAGCATGCGCATGCCGTTCAGATTGCGGAAAATCTTCTCTCGCTCACGACCCAGAGTGGACTGCATCTTCTTGGAGTACGTTTTGATCTCGCCGTTGGTCACTAGGTTTTCGAGCTCTTCCAACCGCTTCAGCCGATTGCGAATGGTCCGAAAGTTCGTGAACGTGCCACCCAGCCAGCGCTCGGAGACGAACGGCATGCCGCAGGCCCCCGCGGCTTCGATGATCGCGTTCTGAGCCTGCCGCTTCGTGCCGACGAACAGGATCAGGCTTCCCTGGGAAGAAACCTTTTCGAGGTACTTCTTCGCTCGCAAGAGACCGCGGACGGTCTCCTTGATATCGATAATGTGGATCTGGTTCCGCTTGCCGTAGATGTACGGCCGCATCTTCGGATTCCAGCGGCTGGTGCGATGTCCGAAGTGAACTCCGGCTTCCAAGATATCTTTGACAACGATGTTCGCCACGTTTTCCTCGGTCCCTTTCCACCTCTCGCGGCAAGTCTCTGCGGTGGATCAAATCCAAGCCCAGGCCTCTGTTGCGAGAAGCACACCTTCGCTGGGAAGGCGTTCGAAAGAGTTTCTTCTGAAGATCCAAAACACAATCGCCCAACTCACAACGAGCCGAGCACAAGGGGAGCGGATAGTATCCGTACCTCGAAAGACCGTCAAACGACGTCAATCGCCAGCCACGGCCGGCGATTTCGTCGCGTCAGAAAAGCAGGTCGCCGCCCGGCTCCAGTCCAACATCTCAGAATCGACTCTATCTCTATTGGGTATTCAAGACTTGAATCACGGGTTGTGAGCGGCAAGGCGCTAGCCGGCGCTAGCCGGCGCTAGCCGGCGCTAGCCGGCGCTAGCCGGCGCTAGCCGGCGCTAGCCGGCGCTAGCCGGCGCTAGCCGGCG